>NZ_JAABLS010000011.1:0-31099 GCF_009915195.1 Proteus sp. G2674 | reverse complement strand
TGTCTAAAGAAAAATTTGAACGTTCAAAACCGCACGTTAACGTTGGTACTATCGGCCACGTTGACCACGGTAAAACAACTCTGACTGCTGCAATCACTACAGTTTTAGCTAAAACTTACGGTGGTGCTGCTCGTGCATTCGACCAAATCGATAATGCGCCAGAAGAAAAAGCGCGTGGTATCACCATCTCTACTTCACACGTAGAATACGATACTCCAACTCGCCACTACGCACACGTAGACTGCCCAGGTCACGCCGACTATGTTAAAAACATGATCACTGGTGCTGCGCAAATGGACGGAGCTATTCTGGTAGTAGCAGCAACTGATGGTCCAATGCCACAAACTCGTGAGCACATCCTGTTAGGTCGTCAGGTTGGTGTTCCTTACATCATCGTATTCCTGAACAAATGTGACATGGTAGATGATGAAGAGCTGTTAGAATTAGTTGAAATGGAAGTTCGTGAACTTCTGTCTCAATACGATTTCCCAGGTGATGACACTCCAGTAATCCGTGGTTCAGCGCTGAAAGCACTGGAAGGCGAAGCAGAGTGGGAAGCAAAAATTGTTGAATTAGCAGAAGCACTGGATTCTTATATCCCAGAGCCAGAGCGTGCAATTGACAAACCATTCCTGTTACCAATCGAAGATGTATTCTCAATCTCAGGCCGTGGTACAGTAGTTACTGGTCGTGTAGAGCGTGGTATCATCAAAGTAGGTGATGAAGTTGAGATTGTTGGTATCAAAGAAACCGCAAAAACAACTTGTACTGGCGTTGAAATGTTCCGTAAATTACTTGACGAAGGTCGTGCAGGTGAGAACGTAGGTGTTCTACTGCGTGGTACAAAACGTGAAGAAATCGAACGTGGACAAGTACTGGCGAAACCAGGCTCAATCAACCCACACAACAAATTTGAATCAGAAGTTTATATTCTGAGCAAAGATGAAGGTGGTCGTCACACTCCATTCTTCAAAGGCTACCGTCCACAGTTCTACTTCCGTACAACTGACGTAACTGGTACTATCGAATTACCAGAAGGCGTAGAAATGGTAATGCCAGGCGACAACGTGAACATGATCGTTGAACTGATCCACCCAATCGCAATGGACGAAGGTTTACGCTTCGCAATCCGTGAAGGTGGCCGTACAGTAGGTGCGGGTGTTGTTGCTAAAGTATTAGGTTAATTACTCGGTAATTTTCCTAAAGAAGGGCATCAATTGATGCCCTTTTTATGCGTTGTTTGAAAAAGAACCTATCTCATCACTAGTTTTCTGGAAATTATTGGTGAGATAGGCTCTGATACAACGAATTGAGTCCAGTATCTTGCAGATACGAATGTCATAGAGATATGACGCTGTGTCAGATGCAATCATAGTTTATTTATGGTTAGTCTGATTTGTTTTGCTCTTGCGAGGCAAGCTGGCTATTTATTTACATCATATGGACAGGTTAATTTATGAGTGCGAATAGCGGAGCTCAAGATAGCAAACGCGGTGGTGATATCGCTAAGTGGATCATTACCGTCTTATTGCTGGTAGTAGCAGTGGGTGGCAACTATCTTTATCGTGAATTTAACCTTGCGTTGCGGGCTTTAGCGGTTGTTATTCTGTTCGCGGCTGCGGGCGGAGTTGCGTTGTGGACAACACAAGGTAAAGCAACACTAGCATTTGCTCGCGAAGCTCGAATTGAAATGCGTAAGGTAGTATGGCCAACGCGTCAAGAAACATTGCAGACAACATTAATCGTTGCTGCGGTGACGGCTATTGTGTCATTGGTTCTTTGGGGACTGGATGGCATTCTGGTTCGTTTAGTTTCATTTATTACTGGCCTGTGAGGTGTTCATGACTGATTCTCCTAAAAAACGCTGGTATGTTATTCAAGCCTTTTCAGGCTTCGAAGGCCGTGTAGCACAGTCTCTGCGTGAACATATCAAATTAAACGAAATGGAAGACTCATTTGGCGAAGTTATGGTTCCAACAGAAGAAGTTGTTGAGATCCGTAGCGGACAGCGCCGTAAAAGTGAGCGTAAATTTTTCCCAGGCTATGTTCTTGTCCAAATGGTCATGAATGATGCAACTTGGCATCTTGTGCGTAATGTGCCAAGAGTCATGGGGTTTATTGGCGGTACTTCAGACAGACCTGCACCAATTAGTGATAAAGAAGTTGATGCGATCATGAATCGTCTACAACAAGTTGGTGACAAACCACGTCCTAAAACACTGTTTGAACCAGGTGAAATGGTTCGTGTTAGTGATGGTCCATTTGCTGACTTTAACGGTGTTGTTGAAGAAGTTGATTACGAGAAAAGTCGCCTGAAAGTGTCTGTTTCTATCTTTGGTCGTGCGACCCCAGTGGAATTAGACTTTAGTCAGGTTGAAAAAGGTTAAACCTTTTTACTCGCCTTTCTTGCAAAAGGTGGAAAAGTTCACTACAATTTTCCACCTTTCGTTTTGAGTTGTTTTGTCATGAGACAAAGCAAAGTAAATCGGGGAGCCCTAGCCGGGCGATATACCCACATTGAGGAATTAATTAATGGCTAAGAAAGTCCAAGCCTATATCAAACTGCAAGTTGCAGCAGGTATGGCTAATCCAAGTCCACCAGTTGGTCCAGCTCTGGGTCAACAAGGTGTTAACATCATGGAATTCTGTAAAGCATTCAACGCTAAAACTGAAAGCGTAGAAAAAGGTTTACCAATCCCTGTTGTTATTACAGTTTACGCAGACCGTTCTTTCACTTTCGTTACTAAAACTCCTCCAGCAGCGATTCTGCTGAAGAAAGCAGCGGGCGTGAAATCAGGTTCTGGCAAACCGAACAAAGATAAAGTAGGTAAAGTAACTACTGCTCAAGTTCGTGAAATTGCAGAAACTAAAGCTGCGGATCTGACTGGTGCTGATGTTGAAGCTATGATGCGTTCAATTGAAGGTACTGCTCGTTCCATGGGCCTGGTAGTGGAGGACTAATCTGATGGCTAAACTAACCAAGCGCATGCGCAATATCCGTGAAAAAGTAGATGTAGTGAAACAGTACGAAATCAATGAAGCAGTTGCTTTATTGAAAGAGTTAGCTACAGCTAAATTTGTTGAAAGTGTTGATGTTGCTGTTAACCTCGGCATCGATGCTCGTAAATCAGACCAAAACGTTCGTGGTGCTACTGTTCTGCCACACGGTACTGGTCGTTCAGTTCGCGTTGCTGTATTCGCACAAGGTGCAAATGCAGAAGCTGCTAAAGAAGCTGGTGCAGAATTAGTCGGTATGGATGACTTAGCTGCTAAAGTTAAAGCTGGCGAAATGGACTTTGACGTTGTAATTGCATCTCCAGATGCAATGCGCGTTGTTGGTCAATTAGGCCAAATCCTTGGTCCACGTGGCTTAATGCCAAACCCGAAAGTGGGTACTGTAACACCTAACGTTGCTGAAGCTGTTAAAAATGCTAAAGCTGGTCAGGTTCGTTACCGTAACGACAAAAATGGTATTATCCATACCACTATCGGTAAAGTTGATTTCAACGAAGCTCAGTTGAAAGAAAACTTAGAAGCTCTGCTGGTTGCGCTGAAAAAAGCAAAACCATCTTCAGCTAAAGGCGTTTATATCAAGAAAGTAAGCCTGTCTACCACTATGGGTGCAGGTGTTGCTATTGATCAAGCAAGCTTAAGCGCGACAGTTTAATCCTCGATTAGACTAAAAGTCATAAAAGACTTTACCTTGGCGTCAAATTTGTATAGAATTTGACGCCTTGAGTTTAGCTATGTTGTATTTTGAATGTGAGTCAACATAACTAAATTCCCAAATTCGGTTGGAGTCTGGCCTATCCAGACCCCGTCCAAGACCGCAGGTGTAAGTAATTACTTAATTTTCCTGCGTAGACGGTGAGAGAGCCAAAAAGAATTTTATATTCTGGATTCTGCTCACCGTGTTTTAGCGCTTATTTCCATTGTGGCAATAAGTGATGTGAGTCCCGAGTTTTTACTCGGTTAATCCAGGAGCAAGAAGCTAATGGCACTAAATCTTCAAGACAAACAAGCGATTGTTGCTGAAGTCAGCGAAGTTGCCAAAGGCGCGCTGTCTGCAGTTGTTGCGGATTCCCGTGGTGTAACTGTAGATAAAATGACTGAACTGCGTAAAGCATGTCGTGAAGCTGGTGTTACTGTACGTGTAGTACGTAACACATTGCTACGTCGCGCTGTTGAAGGTACTTCTTATGAAGTGCTGAAAGACGCATTTGTTGGTCCTACCTTGATTGCTTTCTCTTCTGAACACCCGGGCGCTGCAGCTCGTCTGTTCAAAGATTTCGCGAAAGCGAACCCAGCATTCGAGATTAAAGCGGCTGCCTTTGAAGGTGAGTTTATCCCAGGTTCAAACATTGATCGCCTGGCTACACTACCAACTTACGAAGAAGCAATCGCACGCCTGATGTCAACCATGAAAGAAGCCGCTGCCGGCAAACTGGTTCGTACTCTGGCTGCACTGCGCGATCAGAAAGAAGCTGCTTAATAGCCAATTTCCTTCGTTGCTTTACTACGTATAAACTTTTTCTGAATTTTAGGAACAATTGTTATGTCTATCTCTAAAGACGATATCTTAAATGCAGTTGCTGAAATGTCTGTAATGGACGTTGTTGAACTGATCACTATGATGGAAGAAAAATTCGGTGTATCTGCTGCTGCAGCTGTTGCTGTTGCTGCGGGTCCAGCAGAAGCTGCTGAAGAAAAAACTGAATTCGACGTTATCCTGAAAGGTATCGGCGGTAACAAAGTAGCAGTAATCAAAGCAGTACGTGGCGCTACAGGTCTTGGTCTGAAAGAAGCTAAAGACTTAGTAGAATCTGCTCCAGCAGCTCTGAAAGAAGGCGTAAGCAAAGATGATGCTGAAGCTCTGAAGAAAGCTCTGGAAGAAGCAGGTGCTGAGGTTGAAGTTAAGTAATTTAACTTCCCAGAGAGCAGCCTAACGGCTGATGGCTGGTGATTTTTTGGTCACCAGCCTTTTTGCGCTGTAAGGTAAGAGTAGCTTTTTCACACTTTTTTGGCTTCCTCTTTACCTCAATATTTTTTGCTATTGACGACTTAATATACTGTGTTAGCCACTACGATCCACGTTTTTCCAAAAGCTCGGTAGTGTGCGCAATGCAATGAAATGATTTAAGAGTAATAACAATAAGTATTATGGAAAATTTTATTTTCCTACCTACAAAAAAACAGTGTTAGATGAATGTCGTGTCACCCTTAATAACAAGGGCAGGCAGAGTGGGTCACTTTTCAGCGAGCTGAGGAACCCTATGGTTTACTCCTATACCGAGAAAAAACGTATTCGTAAGGATTTTGGTAAACGTCCACAAGTTCTGGATGTTCCCTATCTCCTTTCTATCCAACTTGACTCGTTCCAGAAGTTTATCGAGCAAGATCCTGATGGTCAAAATGGGCTGGAAGCGGCTTTCCGTTCCGTATTTCCAATCCAAAGCTACAGCGGCAATGCTGAACTGCAATATGTCAGCTACCGCCTTGGCGAGCCTGTTTTTGATGTTAAAGAATGTCAGATCCGTGGTGTAACTTATTCTGCACCATTACGTGTAAAACTGCGTCTGGTCATTTATGAACGTGAAGCCCCAGAAGGCACCGTTAAAGACATCAAAGAACAAGAAGTCTATATGGGTGAAATCCCATTAATGACCGATAATGGTACTTTTGTTATCAATGGTACTGAGCGTGTTATTGTTTCCCAGTTACATCGTAGCCCTGGTGTGTTCTTTGATAGCGATAAAGGTAAAACGCACTCTTCAGGTAAAGTACTGTATAACGCACGTATTATTCCCTATCGTGGTTCATGGTTAGACTTCGAATTCGACCCTAAAGATAATCTTTTTGTCCGTATTGACCGTCGTCGTAAATTACCAGCGACTATCATTTTACGCGCAATGAACTACAGCACCGAAGACATCTTAAATCTGTTCTTCGAGAAAACAACGTTTGAAATCAGTAATAATAAACTGATGATGACGTTAGTTCCTGAGCGTCTGCGTGGTGAAACAGCTTCATTTGATATTGAAGCAAACGGCAAAGTTTATGTCGAAAAAGGTCGCCGTATTACTGCTCGTCATATTCGTCAGTTAGAAAAAGAACAAATTGAGCGCATCGAAGTACCTGTTGAATACATCGCAGGTAAAGTAGTGGCTCGTGACTATATTGATGAAGCGACAGGTGAATTGATTTGTGCTGCTAACATGGAAATCTCTTTAGATGTGTTAGCTCGCTTAAGTCAAGCTGGTCATAAAACCATCGAAACACTGTTTACCAACGATTTAGATCATGGTGCTTATATTTCAGAAACTATCCGCGTCGATCCTACCAACGATCGTTTAAGCGCATTAGTTGAAATCTATCGCATGATGCGTCCTGGTGAACCACCAACTCGCGAAGCGGCAGAAAACTTATTTGAGAACTTATTCTTCTCAGAAGATCGTTATGATCTCTCTGCGGTTGGTCGCATGAAGTTCAACCGCTCTTTAGGTCGCGAAGAAGTTGAAGGTTCTGGCATCTTAAGCCAAGAAGATATCATTGAAGTGATGAAAAAACTGATTGATATCCGTAATGGTAAAGGTGAAGTGGATGATATCGACCACTTAGGTAACCGTCGTATTCGTTCTGTTGGCGAAATGGCTGAAAACCAATTCCGTGTTGGTCTGGTGCGTGTTGAGCGTGCAGTTAAAGAGCGTTTATCTTTAGGTGATCTTGATGCATTAATGCCACAAGATATGATCAACGCAAAACCGATTTCTGCTGCAGTTAAAGAGTTCTTTGGCTCTAGCCAGTTATCGCAGTTTATGGATCAGAACAACCCGCTGTCAGAAATTACCCATAAACGTCGTATTTCTGCATTAGGCCCTGGTGGTCTGACTCGTGAACGTGCAGGCTTCGAAGTTCGAGACGTACACCCAACTCACTATGGTCGTGTGTGTCCAATCGAAACACCTGAAGGTCCAAATATCGGTCTGATTAACTCATTATCTGTTTATGCACAGACTAACGAGTACGGATTCTTAGAAACGCCTTACCGTGTTGTAGAAAACAACGCTGTAACAGATGAAATCCACTATCTGTCTGCAATTGAAGAAGGTAACTTCATCATTGCTCAGGCTAACTCCGTATTAGATGATGATGGCCACTTCGTAGAAGAATTAGTAACTTGCCGTCATAAAGGTGAGTCAAGTTTATTTAGTCGTGATCAAGTTCAGTACATGGACGTTTCAACTCAACAGGTTGTTTCTGTCGGTGCTTCACTGATCCCATTCCTTGAACACGATGACGCCAACCGTGCATTGATGGGTGCGAACATGCAACGTCAGGCTGTTCCTACACTTCGTGGTGATAAACCACTGGTAGGTACAGGTATGGAACGTGCTGTAGCGGTTGACTCCGGTGTTACTGCGGTAGCAAAACGTGGTGGTACTGTTCAGTATGTTGATGCTTCTCGTATCGTTATCAAAGTAAACGAAGATGAGACTTATGCTGGTGAAGCAGGCATTGATATTTACAGCTTAACTAAATATACCCGCTCTAACCAAAACACATGTATTAACCAAACACCTTGTGTTTCTTTAGGTGAACCTGTTGAACGTGGTGATGTACTTGCCGATGGTCCATCAACAGACCTTGGTGAACTTGCATTAGGTCAAAACATGCGCGTGGCATTTATGCCATGGAATGGTTATAACTACGAGGACTCCATCCTTGTATCTGAGCGTGTTGTTCAAGAAGACCGTTTCACAACTATCCATATTCAAGAACTTGCTTGTGTGTCTCGTGATACTAAGTTAGGGCCTGAAGAGATCACTGCAGATATTCCTAATGTTGGTGAAGCTGCGTTATCTAAACTGGATGAATCAGGTATCGTTTATATCGGTGCTGAAGTGAAAGGCGGTGATATTCTGGTAGGTAAAGTAACACCGAAAGGTGAAACTCAACTGACTCCAGAAGAGAAACTGCTACGTGCTATCTTCGGTGAAAAAGCATCTGATGTTAAAGATTCTTCTCTGCGTGTTCCTAACGGTGTGTCTGGTACAGTTATTGATGTACAAGTCTTCACCCGTGATGGCGTAGAAAAAGACAAACGTGCATTAGAAATCGAAGAATCGCAATTACGTGAAGTTAAAAAAGACTTAACAGAAGAGTTACGTATCTTTGAAGCGGGTCTTTTTGCACGTATTCGTGGCGTTCTGATTGCCGGCGGTATTGAAGCTGACAAATTAGATAAACTACCTCGTGAACGTTGGTTAGAACTGGGTCTTGCTGATGAAGAGAAGCAAAACCAGTTAGAACAATTAGCTGAACAGTATGATGAACTGAAAGCTGAATTCGCGAAGAAACTGGAAGCTAAGCGTCGTAAGATCACTCAAGGTGATGATTTAGCACCGGGTGTATTGAAGATTGTTAAGGTTTATCTGGCTGTTAAACGTCAGATCCAACCTGGTGATAAGATGGCGGGTCGTCATGGTAACAAGGGTGTTATCTCTAAGATTAACCCAATTGAAGACATGCCATACGATGAAAACGGTAATCCTGTTGACCTCGTACTGAACCCACTGGGTGTACCATCACGTATGAACATTGGTCAGATCCTTGAAACTCACTTGGGTATGGCTGCTAAAGGTATCGGTGATAAAATCAATGCGATGCTGAAACAGCAACAAGAAGTGGCTAAGTTACGTGAATTTATCCAGAAAGCTTATGATCTGGGTATGGCACCTCGTCAGAAAGTTGATTTGGACACCTTCAGTGATGAAGAAGTGTTACGTTTGGCTGAGAACCTGAAAAAAGGTATGCCAACTGCAACACCTGTGTTCGATGGTGCAGAAGAGATGGAAATTAAAGAGATGCTGAAATTAGCAGATCTTCCAACTTCTGGTCAGATTACACTTTTCGATGGTCGTACAGGTGAACAATTCGAACGTCCAGTAACTGTAGGTTACATGTACATGCTGAAACTGAACCACTTAGTTGATGACAAGATGCACGCCCGTTCTACCGGTTCGTACAGCTTAGTTACTCAGCAACCTCTTGGTGGTAAAGCACAGTTTGGTGGACAGCGTTTCGGGGAGATGGAAGTATGGGCACTGGAAGCATACGGTGCGGCTTACACGCTACAAGAAATGCTTACTGTTAAGTCGGATGACGTTAACGGTCGTACCAAAATGTACAAAAACATTGTTGATGGTAACCATCAGATGGAACCAGGTATGCCTGAGTCGTTCAACGTATTGTTGAAAGAGATCCGTTCACTGGGTATCAACATCGAATTGGAAGACGAATAACGTATTCCATGAAAGCAGACTGCTAAATATGGCAGTCTGCTAAACAGTGACTACACTGGTTTAAAGGGGTGAATGACAGGGGTCATTTGCCTGGCAGGTCTAACTCCGACAGGAGCCATTTCGTGAAAGACTTATTAAAGTTTCTGAAAGCGCAAACCAAGACCGAAGAGTTTGATGCGATCAAAATTGCTCTGGCATCACCTGATATGATCCGTTCATGGTCATTTGGTGAAGTTAAAAAGCCAGAAACAATTAACTACCGTACGTTCAAACCAGAACGTGACGGCCTTTTCTGTGCCCGTATTTTCGGACCAGTAAAAGATTACGAATGTTTGTGTGGTAAATACAAACGTTTAAAACACCGTGGTGTTATCTGTGAGAAGTGTGGCGTTGAAGTCACACAAACTAAAGTTCGCCGTGAACGTATGGGTCACATCGAATTAGCTTCTCCAGTGGCGCACATCTGGTTCTTGAAATCACTGCCGTCCCGTATCGGTCTGCTGTTGGATATGCCACTGCGCGATATTGAACGTGTACTGTATTTTGAATCTTATGTTGTTGTTGAAGGCGGTATGACCAGCCTTGAACGTGGCCAAATCTTAACAGAAGAGCAATACCTCGATGCATTAGAAGAATTCGGTGATGAATTTGATGCGAAGATGGGTGCTGAAGCTGTTCAGAACTTGTTACAGAGCATGGATCTGGAACAAGAGTGTGAAACGCTGCGTGAAGAGTTAAATGAGACTAACTCTGAAACTAAACGTAAGAAACTGACTAAACGTATCAAGTTACTTGAAGCATTCATGCAATCAGGCAATAAACCTGAGTGGATGATCTTAACTGTACTGCCAGTGTTACCGCCAGACTTACGTCCACTGGTTCCACTTGATGGTGGTCGTTTTGCGACTTCTGACTTGAACGATTTATATCGTCGCGTTATCAACCGTAATAACCGTTTAAAACGCCTGCTAGATTTAGCAGCTCCAGACATTATCGTACGTAACGAAAAACGTATGTTACAAGAGTCTGTTGATGCGTTATTAGATAACGGTCGTCGCGGTCGTGCAATTACAGGCTCTAACAAACGTCCTCTGAAATCTTTGGCTGATATGATCAAAGGTAAACAAGGTCGTTTCCGTCAAAACCTGTTAGGTAAACGTGTTGACTATTCTGGTCGTTCTGTAATCACCGTTGGTCCATACCTGCGTCTGCATCAGTGTGGTCTGCCGAAAAAAATGGCACTTGAATTATTCAAACCATTTATTTACGGAAAACTGGAAACCCGTGGTTTAGCGACAACAATTAAAGCCGCTAAAAAAATGGTTGAGCGTGAAGAAGCGGTAGTTTGGGATATCTTAGATGAAGTTATCCGTGAACACCCAGTTATGCTAAACCGTGCACCGACACTTCACCGTTTAGGTATACAGGCGTTTGAACCAATCCTGATTGAAGGTAAAGCTATTCAGTTACACCCACTCGTTTGTGCGGCATATAACGCCGACTTCGATGGTGACCAAATGGCGGTTCACGTTCCATTGACATTAGAAGCGCAGTTAGAAGCTCGCGCGTTGATGATGTCAACTAACAATATTCTGTCTCCAGCAAGTGGTGACCCAATTATCGTTCCTTCACAGGACGTGGTATTAGGTCTTTACTACATGACTCGTGATTGCATCAATGCCAAAGGTGAAGGCATGGTGTTAAGTGGTCCAAAAGAAGCTGAACGCGTTTATCGCGCAGGTTTAGCCTCTTTACACGCGCGTGTTAAAGTACGTATCACTGAAGAGATCAAAGATGGCGAAGGTAATATCACCACTGAAACTAGCTTAAAAGACACTACAGTTGGTCGTGCTATTTTATGGATGATTGTACCAAAAGGCCTACCTTACGCACTGGTTAACCAACCATTAGGTAAAAAAGCTATTTCTAAAATGCTGAATACCTGCTACCGCGTAATGGGCTTAAAGCCAACAGTTATTTTTGCTGACCAAATCATGTATACCGGTTTTGCTTACGCAGCACGTTCTGGTGCTTCAGTAGGTATCGATGACATGGTTATCCCTGCGAAAAAAGCAGAGATCATTGCCGAGGCAGAAGCAGAAGTTGCAGAAATTCAGGAACAGTTCCAATCCGGTCTGGTAACAGCGGGTGAACGTTACAACAAAGTCATCGATATTTGGGCTGCTGCGAATGAACGCGTAGCTAAAGCGATGATGGAAAATCTGTCTACAGAAACTGTGATCAACCGTGATGGTGAAGAAGAACAACAAGTTTCCTTCAACAGCATCTTTATGATGGCTGACTCCGGTGCTCGTGGTTCTGCAGCTCAGATCCGTCAGTTAGCGGGTATGCGTGGTCTGATGGCTAAGCCAGATGGCTCCATTATCGAAACCCCAATCACTGCGAACTTCCGTGAAGGTCTGAACGTACTCCAGTACTTCATCTCAACCCACGGTGCTCGTAAAGGTTTGGCGGATACCGCACTGAAAACAGCAAACTCCGGTTACTTGACTCGTCGTTTAGTTGACGTTGCACAAGACCTTGTCGTAACAGAAAGCGACTGTGGTACAACCGAAGGTGTAATGATGACTCCGGTCATTGAAGGTGGAGATGTTAAAGAGCCACTGCGTGAGCGTGTATTAGGACGGGTAACGGCAGAAGATATCCTGAAACCAGGTACTGCAGATATCCTTGTTCCACGTAATACGCTGTTAAACGAAAAACTGTGTGATCTGTTAGAAGAAAACTCAGTAGACAGCGTTAAAGTTCGTTCAGTTGTAACCTGTGACACAGACTTTGGTGTATGTGCTAAATGTTATGGTCGTGACCTTGCTCGTGGTCATATCATCAACAAAGGTGAAGCTATCGGTGTTATCGCAGCACAGTCAATCGGTGAGCCTGGTACACAGTTAACGATGCGTACGTTCCACATCGGTGGTGCGGCATCCCGTGCGGCAGCAGAATCAAGCATTCAGGTACGTAATAAAGGTACTCTGAAATTGATCAATGCGAAATTTATCACCAACACTGCTGGTAAGTTAGTGATTACTTCTCGTAATACAGAATTACGTCTGATTGACGAATTCGGTCGTACGAAAGAAAGCTATAAAGTACCTTATGGTGCTCAATTATCGAAAGGTGATGGCGAAGCTGTAAACGGTGGCGAAACAGTTGCTAACTGGGATCCACATACCATGCCTGTTGTGAGTGAGGTTTCTGGTATTATCCGTTTTGCTGACATGATTGATGGTCAAACCATTACTCGTCAAACGGATGAATTAACCGGTCTTTCTTCACTGGTTGTTCTGGATACTGCAGAGCGTACTGGTAGCGGTAAAGATTTACGTCCAGCATTGCGCATCACCGATGCACAAGGTAATGATGTATTAATCCCGAATACAGATATGCCGGCACAGTACTTCCTGCCAGGTAAAGCTATCGTTCAATTAGATGATGGCGTTGCTATTAATGCGGGTGATACGTTAGCACGTATTCCTCAAGAATCTGGTGGTACTAAAGATATTACCGGTGGTCTGCCACGCGTTGCTGACTTGTTTGAAGCTCGTCGTCCGAAAGAGCCTGCAATCCTTGCTGAAATCAGCGGTATTGTTTCTTTCGGTAAAGAAACGAAAGGTAAACGTCGCTTAGTTATTTCTCCATTAGATGGTAGCGATGCATACGAAGAGATGATCCCTAAATGGCGTCAACTTAACGTATTTGAAGGTGAGGTTGTGGAACGCGGTGATGTTATTTCCGATGGTCCAGAATCACCACATGACATTCTGCGCTTACGTGGTGTTCATGCGGTTACTCGCTATATCACTAATGAAGTACAGGAAGTTTACCGTTTACAAGGGGTTAAGATTAACGATAAACACATCGAAGTTATCGTTCGTCAGATGCTACGTAAAGTGACTATCGAAAATGCCGGTAGTTCTGAATTCCTTGAAGGTGAACAAGTTGAATACGCTCGTGTTAAAGTTTCGAACCGTATTTTAGAGGAAGAAGGTAAAGTACCAGCAACATACTCTCGTGACCTATTAGGTATTACGAAAGCATCACTGGCTACTGAGTCTTTCATCTCTGCGGCATCGTTCCAAGAAACAACACGCGTACTGACTGAAGCTGCTGTTGCAGGTAAACGTGACGAATTACGTGGTTTAAAAGAAAACGTTATTGTGGGTCGTCTGATCCCTGCAGGTACTGGTTTTGCGTACCATCAGGATCGTATCCAACGTCGTCAACAACAACTGCCAACGGATGAAACTGAAGCAACAATCAGTGCAGATGAAGCTTCTGCTAACTTAGCAGAGTTGCTGAATGCGGGGTTCGGTGGTTCATCAAATAACTAATTGATACTGCATTAGTTTTAAATATAAATACCCTCGATAGTTATCGAGGGTATTTTTTTACTCTTTTTTATACTTGTATAGGTAAGTTAAATAATTAAGTTTATATTTTTCAGATATTTATGATGATTTTTTACTAAGTAAAAGGTCATTTTTTTCTGTAAGCTGGCGATCCACATTTAGCACGGAGTCAGCGATGAATAAACCTCTTTTAATTTCTTCTCATGATGCTGCATTCAAACGCTTCATGATGAATATTAGTAATGCTAAGGATTTCTTTTTTATCCATTTATCAGACGAATTAAAAAGCTATTGTGATTTTTCAACTTTAAAGCTACAAAATTCCTCTTTTATCGATATTAAATTACGTTCTCGTATGTCAGATATTCTCTACTCAGTGAAAACCAAAAAGGGGAATATCTCAATTTATTTCTTAATTGAGCACCAATCTCGACCAGATAAAATGATCGCTTGGCGTATGATGCACTATGCATTTTGCACTATGAATCAGCATCTACAGCAAGGTTACACATCTTTGCCGTTGGTTGTTCCTATCTTGTTTTATCATGGCAAACGCAAACCTTATCCTTTTTCTGTCAATTGGCTAGATTGTTTTCCGCTTTCTACATTGGCAAATCAACTCTATCTTAATAATTTTGCATTAATTGATTTGAATTCAATTGATGATGAAATTTTATTAACACATAGAAAAGCCGCTGTAATGGAAATTGCAATGAAACATGTGAATAGTTGCGATGATCTTGATAAGTTAGCGATGCTTCTCTCAAAAGCGATAAATCAGAAAAACTGCAGTGATGAAGACACTATCGCTGTTGTACAATATTTATTCTCAATTATGGACGCGGCGGATTTTGAATCCATCATAAATAAGATAGCTGAACAAGTAGATAACCATAGAGAGACGATTATGAATATTGCATGGCGGTTAGAAAATAAAGGATTTAAATTAGGAAAAATGGAGGGGATAGAGATAGGTAAAAATGAAGGTATAGAGATAGGTAAAAACGAAGGTATAGAAATAGGTAAAAAGATAGTACAAATACAATTAGCAAAAAACTTATTAAAAGAAAACGTTGAGTTGGAATTTATTGAACGAATAACTGGTTTAAGTATACAAGAACTTAAAATATTGCTTTTAACTTAATGAAATAGTTAGTTAACTTAATCTTTTTAAGAAAAATTTATTGTTATATCTAACGTATTGATATTATTTTTAATTATTTATTACTATGTGTTATGTAATAAAACCGCGATTATATTTATTAAAAAATAAATTAAAACGCGGTATTATTTTATCTCTATTAACGACCTAAATAGTTATCCCAATCTTTCCATACAGGCTGTAATCCTCGTGTTTTGAGGGCATTAATTACATCACTGACATGACGATTATCATTAGGTGAAAATTGCTCTAACTCCTCATGACTATCAGAATAACCACCGGGCTGAGTTTTAGAGCCAGCGCTGATATTATTGATGGCTAAAGGTACTGTATTATCGCGAAAGTAAGGCGATTCACGTGTTGAAAGGGAAAGCTCAACATCGGGGGCTAAAATACGAAAAGCACAAATCAACTGAACTAATTCTGCTTCACTCATTACTGATGCAGGATTAAGCCCACCAGCACATGGGCGTAGACGAGGAAAGGAGATAGAGTAACGACTTTTCCAGTAACGTTTTTGTAAAAATAGCAGATGCTCAGCCACCATATAACAATCGGTACGCCATCTGTCAGATAAACCAATTAGTGCACCTAAACCAATTTTATCAATGCCGGCTTGCCCTAATCTATCAGGGGTTTGTAACCGCCAATGAAAATCTTGTTTTTTTCCTCTTAGATGATGCAACTGATAAGTGGGTTCATGATAGGTTTCTTGATAAACCATTACGCCATCAATACCGAGCGTTTTTAATTCAGCGTACTCATTTGTCGCCAGAGGTTGTACTTCCATCATTAATAAACTGAACTGCTGGCGAATAAGCGGTATATATTGACGGAAATAATCCATACCAACTTTTCTTTGATGCTCTCCTGTAACGAGTAGCAGGCTATCAAAACCTAATTGCCGAATGCTATGACATTCAGCAAGGATTTCGTCTTCATTTAATGTTTTGCGCTTGATGGCATTACTCATTGAAAAACCACAATAAGTGCAATCATTAGCACATAAATTAGAGAGGTACAGTGGAACATATAAACCGACAACATTACCAAAACGTTGTCGAGTTAGTTGCTGGGCGCGTTGTGCCATTGGTTCTAAATAATGTCGGCCAGCAGGGGAGATCAGCGCCATAAAATCATCAAGAGTTAAAGTATGATGAGATAAAGCAGTTTCAACATCTTCACAAGTTTTACTATTCAGTCTTAACGTGATGTCATCCCAATCTAATTGTTGCCAATAATCAGAAAATGTTTTCATTAGAAAGCCTCTAAATATTGGGTTAATGGGCTAGAGGCTTGTGCTTGCATATGTGTTATTGCAGTCGGTACAGCCAGTCCAGATTGTCGAGCAAGCTCTCCAGCATCAATTGCAGCTTTAAAAGCTTGAGCCATTAAAACTGGATTTTTAGCTACGGCTATGGCGGTATTGACGAGTACAGCATCCGCACCCAATTCTAAAGCTTCAAGAGCATGGCTTGGTGCGCCAATACCAGCATCAACAACAACGGGTATTGAGGTTTGTTCAATAATGATCCGCAAAAAATCGCGAGTTTGTAAACCCTGATTGGAACCAATAGGTGAACCTAACGGCATTACAGCTGCGCATCCTACCTCTTCTAAGCGACGGCATAATACCGGATCAGCACTGCAATAAGGTAAAACCACAAAACCTTCTTTAACGAGAAGTTCAGCCGCCTTAAGTGTTTCTATTGGATCTGGAAGTAGGTATTTGGTATCAGGATGAATTTCTAATTTGATCCAATGGGTATCAAAGGCCTCTTTGGCTAATCGTGCAGCAAAAACGGCTTCTTGTGCTGTTTTTGCACCAGAAGTATTAGGTAATAATTTTACCCCTAATGATTTAAGAGGGGCGATTAGATCATCATTACCATTTTTTAAATCAACACGCTTCATTGCCATTGTCACTAATTGGCTACCAGAGGCTTTAATGGCTTCAGCCATGAGTGTTGGGGTCGCAAATTTACCTGTACCAGTAAATAACCTTGATGTGAATGTAGTATCAGCAATTTTCAACATATCAGCCTCCCGCAATTGCTTGAAAGAGAAGAATTGTGTCACCCTCATTGATCATTTGTGTATTCCAGTTTTCACGCGGAATAATGATGTCATTGATAGCGAGTGCCACCCCCATAGAAGGTTGTTTTAACTCAATAAGGAGCTGGCTTATCGTGACAGGCATATCCAGAGAATAACGTTCGTCATTTACGGTAATATTCATGCTAACCCTCGACAAACAGGACAGTTTTTTGATGGTGTTAAGCGCAAGGTGCTCCAATTTTGTTTTCTACCATCGAACAGACGTAGTTTTCCACTTAACGTACATGGTAAACCTGCAAGTAACTTAATTGCTTCAAGTGCCTGCAGAGTTCCAATGACCCCTACAACGGGGCCTAGAATTCCAGCTGTTTGGCAATTGCGTTGTGGCTCTTTGTTATCAGGATAGAGACAGTGGTAACAACCATGAATAAAAGGGGGCTCAAACACGATCAACTGACCACTAAATCCAACGGCACTGCCACTAATAAGCGGTATTTGTTGTTTAACACAGATACGATTGATTGCTTGGCGAGTGCTCATGTTATCAGTGCAATCTAAAACTAAATCGATGTTTTGAAGCAACGTAGAGAGAAAATCATCATTAACACGTTGTTTATAGGTGGTGATTTTAATGTCAGGATTTAAGGCAAGTAGAGCCTGTTTGGCGATGTCTGATTTTGCATCCGGGATATCTTGAGTGCGATAGAGAATTTGACGCTGTAAATTCGAGACATGCAAATTATCATCATCGACTAAAATAAGTTCACCCACTCCTGCACCTGCTAGATAAAGTGATGCTGGAGAGCCTAACCCACCTAAGCCAATAATTAATACTCTGGCTTGCTGTATTTTGGTTTGCCCTTCTAAGCCTATATCTTCTAACATCACTTGTCG
Source organism: Proteus sp. G2674 (assembly GCF_009915195.1). Classification (NCBI taxonomy): domain Bacteria; kingdom Pseudomonadati; phylum Pseudomonadota; class Gammaproteobacteria; order Enterobacterales; family Morganellaceae; genus Proteus; species Proteus sp. G2674. The sequence goes on along the minus strand of NZ_JAABLS010000011.1, from coordinate 13,313 downwards.
GCTATAACGCATAAAATCATTATCATTTAGCATGATGGTTTTCCCTCTACTAATTCTAATAATTTAAGTGTTACCTGTTGCCAGTCTGATGCCTTTGTTATTGCACTCACTAAAGCAACTCCACCAACGCCAGTTGCTACGACATCAGAGACTTTTTCTAGAGAGATCCCGCCAATAGCAACGGTTGGAAAATCATGAGTTTGTTCTACTTGATGTTTGAGTGCTCTTAAACCTTGTGGCTTTGATGGCATATCTTTCGTCGTCGTTGGAAATATATGCCCTAAAGCAATATAAGAGGGAAGTAACCTTTTTGCTCTTTGTAGTTCAGTGTCATTATGGGTGGAAATACCAAGGCATAAACCTGACTGTTTAATAGCATTAAGATCGGCAATGTCGAGATCTTCTTGTCCAAGATGAACACCATAGGCGTGATGTTTAATGGCGAGTTGCCAATAATCATTGATAAATAATCTTGCGTTATACTCACGACCTAATTTGATTGCAGTGATTATATCTTGTTCAACATCTTTGGGCTGTTTATCTTTGATGCGTAATTGGATCGTTGTTACACCTATTTTCAACAGGCGCTCAATCCATTCAATAGAATCGACAACAGGGTAAAGCCCCAACTTTTTTTCGGTTGGGGCAAAAGCCGAATTAGAGGATCTGTTCATTATCAGCTACCTCGGAACTGGCTATTTCTGCACTGTGGTATAGTTCGCTACCATGGGCTTTAAAGGCTTGTGACATTTGCTCCATACCTGCTGCATAATCACGCACTTCTTGTGTTATCTTCATTGAGCAGAATTTAGGTCCACACATAGAGCAGAAGTGAGCGACTTTCCCCGATGCTTGAGGTAAGGTTTCATCGTGATATTGACGGGCAGTTTCAGGATCAAGTGCTAGATTAAATTGATCTTCCCATCGAAACTCAAAACGGGCTTTAGACATGGCGTTATCACGAATTTGCGCGCCGGGATGTCCTTTGGCAAGATCAGCAGCATGGGCGGCGATTTTATAAGTAATAAGACCTTGTTTCACATCTTCTTTATTGGGGAGTCCGAGATGCTCTTTCGGAGTGACATAACAGAGCATGGCACAGCCAAACCAGCCAATCATTGCAGCGCCAATACCGGAAGTAAAATGATCGTAGCCCGGTGCTATATCAGTTGTTAGAGGGCCTAATGTATAGAAGGGGGCTTCATGACAATGCTCTAGTTCTTCCGTCATATTGCGACGTATCATCTGCATTGGTACATGACCCGGGCCTTCAATCATGACTTGTACATCATATTCCCAAGCAATCTTTGTTAATTCACCCAAGGTATGTAATTCAGCAAACTGTGCTTCATCGTTAGCATCTTGGATAGAGCCAGGTCTTAGACCATCACCTAATGATAATGAAACATCATAAGCGGTGCAGATTTCACAAATCTCCCGGAAGTGGGTATAGAGGAAATTCTCTTTATGGTGTGATAAACACCACTTCGCCATAATTGATCCACCACGAGAGACAATGCCGGTTAAACGTTTTGCGGTCATAGGAACATAGCGTAATAGGACACCTGCATGGATAGTGAAATAATCCACCCCTTGTTCCGCTTGTTCTAATAAAGTATCACGGAACATTTCCCAAGTGAGATCTTCTGCAATACCGTTAACTTTTTCGAGAGCTTGATAAATAGGGACAGTACCAATAGGGACTGGGCTATTACGGATGATCCATTCACGTGTTTCGTGGATATAACGTCCAGTTGACAGATCCATCACCGTATCGGCCCCCCAACGTGTTGACCAAATCAGTTTTTCTACTTCTTCTTCGATAGATGAGGTAACCGAAGAGTTGCCGATATTAGCATTCACCTTAACTAAGAAATTACGGCCAATAATCATCGGCTCAGATTCTGGGTGATTGATATTGGCAGGAATAATGGCACGGCCGGCGGCAACTTCTTGGCGTACAAACTCAGGTGTAATATTGTCAGGTAAATGTGCACCAAAGCTAAATCCGGCATGTTGTTGGCGTAATACTTCGCTACGAATGCGTTCTCGCCCCATATTTTCTCGAATGGCAATAAATTCCATTTCTGGTGTAATAATACCTTTGCGAGCGTAATGTAATTGCGTCACTCTCTTATTATTTAGCGCTTTTCTAGGGCTGGGTTTTAACGGAAAGCGTAGATGTTCTAATCCTGCATCAGTAAGGCGTTGTTGAGTGAAATCAGAACTTAAGTGTGAAAGAGGTTCGGTATCATTACGCGCATCAATCCATGGTTGGCGAATTTTTTTTAAGCCAAGATTAACGTCAAGTTGAGAAGTTGGATCACCATAAGGCCCTGAAGTGTCATAGACTGGAATAGGTTCATTCTCTTCAAAAATAGGATCTTCTTTTGAGCCACCGATCAGGGTTTTATCAAGTTGGATCTCACGCATTGGCACTTGAATATCTGAACGAGTACCAGTGATATAAATACGTTTTGAATTGGGAAAATTAATACCTTGAATAGTGCTAATAAAGGATTGTGCTGCATCGCGTTGTTCTTTACGTGGGCGCTGTTTATTCGCAGTGGGTGAAACATCTTTAATAGAGATAGTTTGATTTTTGGACATAGCATTTCCTAATAAATATCAATCAAGCACAAGGCTTGTCGGGTGAATATTGAGAAAAATGCTTGTCTGGAGGTCGCAGGGAGTATCGACAGATAAGAGTGTAAAAAATAGACACAATGAAGCTATCTAAAGGTCGAATGACTCTTGTTCCCTTCGCGGGTATTAGCCCGATCAGGTTCCGCGGATCCCGAATTAACGGTCTCAGCCTGTGTTAAAAATAGCCTTATAAACACTAGGCACTCCGACAAGAATGCCCACAGTATATTAAAGATCTTAAAAACTACAAGCCCGATAATGATTATTTATTTAACTGCCAGTAGCACTGTTGCCATTCTTTTTCTGTTGCTATTTGGCTTAATCTTTCATCGGCGTTAATGGTGATAACCTCATTTGCTTGATAGCATAAAGGGAGATCGTTGGCTGAGTCAGTATAGAAATAAATATAAGAATTATTAATGTTGTTTTGTTCTTTCCACTGATTGAGTCGAGTGACTTTACCCTCTCTAAAGGTAGGAATACCCTCAATATGGCCTGTATAATGATTATTTTTTATCTGCATATCAATGCCCATAGAAATATCAGCATTAAGTTGTTTTGCAATCGCATGTACCAGAAAAGACATAGTTGCAGAGATAATGATAACGGGGATATTTTGTTGTCGGTATAGGTTTATGGTATTAATGCCTTGGGGATAGAGCAATGGCTTGATTATGGTATGAGTAAAATCAGTAACCCATTGATTTATTTCTTCGATGCCATACTGATTAAAATAAGATAAATGTTGGTGTAAGTACTTATTTATATTGAGCCTTTCTGCGTAATAGTCAGCGATCATTTGTTTATCTAAAGCTAAAAAAGCAGGATCAGTGACTCTCTTTTTCTCCCACAAGTAATTTGTCCATAAACAGCTAGAATCTCCGGCTAACAGTGTTTCATCTAAATCAAAAATAGCGATCTTATGTTTCGTTATGTTTGTCATTCGAGTGAACCTTATTTATAAATATAATTTATATTTTTACCATGGAGGTATAGATGAATTTTGGCGTGGCGACATAATTCATTGAGCGGCTCTTGTGAAAGAGAGTATCCTCTATTGTATATCATTAACTAAGATAGAATTATTACTATGCATTTATATACGCTAACAGGTGGTGAAAAAGGCTGGTGGACAGTCAGCCTAGGCGGCCGAGTTTGGTTACCCAAAGGTGAACTTCCATTTGGTTTAGCAACAGATTGGGGACTTGTGGGTAAACAAGCCAAAATTGTTGGGGAATGGCAAGGAGAAAACGTCTGGCTGATTTATGACAAAATGGAAAGCGATATGTGTTCACCAAGGCTTATCGCATCTCAAGATGAAAAGTTATTTAAATTAGTCGGTCGTGGTGTTCAACTTGCTGAATTTTATCGTTCTCATCGGTTTTGTGGCTATTGTGGGGCTAAAATGCGCCATAGTGAGAGTGAATGGGCATGTTTATGTGATAACTGTCATGAGCGTTATTACCCACAAATAGCACCTTGTATTATTGTTGGTATTCGTAATAAAGATAAAATTCTATTAGCACACCACGTTAGGCATAAACATTCACCACTCTACACCGTTTTAGCTGGTTTTGTTGAAGTAGGGGAAAGCTTAGAAGATGCGGTAGCTCGCGAAGTTTTTGAAGAAAGTCATATTCATATTCGCAATATTCGTTATGTTTCTTCACAACCATGGCCTTTCCCTCATTCTCTTATGATGGGTTTTCTTGCCGATTATGCAGGGGGAGAATTACGACATGATCCTTCGGAATTAATCAGTGCAGCATGGTATCGCTATGATGAGTTACCACAAATACCACCTTCTGATACTATTGCGCGACGTTTAATAGAAGATACGATAGCGAATATTAGACAAGATGAAGAAAATAGCTAAATAAAGGTGTTGCCTGCCAACTGTTATTTTTCCAACATGTTACACTACACGCTATTTTGCGGCCCTATTACTATTAATGGAGTTAGACATGAGTGAGTTGAAAAACGACCGCTATTTACGTGCGCTGTTGCGCCAACCTGTTGATGTCACCCCTGTTTGGATGATGCGTCAGGCAGGCAGATACCTTCCTGAATACAAGGAAACACGAGCACAGGCGGGAGACTTCATCTCATTGTGCAAAAATACCGAATTGGCATGCGAAGTTACCTTACAGCCTTTAAGACGTTTTCCTTTAGATGCCGCTATCCTATTTTCTGATATTTTAACTATCCCTGATGCGATGGGATTAGGTTTGTATTTTGAAACAGGGGAAGGTCCTCGTTTTAAAACACCGATAAATAGCCTTGATGATATAAAAAAATTACCTATTCCCGATCCGGAAGATGAACTAGGTTATGTCATGAATGCGGTACGTGCTATTCGTCATGCATTGCAAGGTAATGTGCCATTAATTGGTTTTTCAGGTAGTCCATGGACACTAGCTACTTATATGATTGAAGGTGGAAGTAGTAAGGCGTTCACAAAAATTAAAAAAATGATGTATAGCGAGCCACAAGCTCTGCATCTATTACTGGATAAACTGGCGGATAGCGTTATCCTTTATTTGAATGCTCAGATTAAAGCAGGGGCACAATCCATCATGATCTTCGATACATGGGGAGGTGTGCTAACAGGACGCGATTATCAATTGTTCTCATTACAATACATGCATAAGATTGTTGATGGTCTTATTCGTGAAAATGAGGGCAGAAAAGTTCCGGTCACCTTATTTACTAAAGGTGGTGGGCGTTGGTTAGAAGCGATGGCAGCCACAGGTTGTGATGCATTAGGACTTGATTGGACGATTGATATCGAAGATGCTCGCCGTCGAGTCGGTGATAAGGTTGCCTTACAAGGTAATATGGATCCTTCTATGTTGTATGCGCCACCAGCAAGAATAGAACAAGAAGTCGCTACGATTTTAGCTGGCTTTGGCAAAGGTACTGGTCATGTCTTTAATCTTGGGCACGGTATTCATCAAGATGTTCCACCAGCACATGCTGGAGCATTTATTGATGCGGTTCACCGTCTATCGAAGCCTTATCATCAGGATAATGATTAATACTCAGCAATTACGTCAAGAGCAGACAGAGAAAGCTCAACAGATTATCTTAACCGACCAATTTATGGCACCAACTTATATTGCAGGTGCTGATGTCGGATTTGAAAATAGCGGTGCGGTCACTCGTGCCGCTATTGTTGTTATGCATTATCCCTCCTTTGAAATTGTTGAATATCAAATAGCCCGTATTGCAACATTACTACCTTATATTCCCGGACTCCTTTCATTCCGTGAGTGTCCCGCCTTATTAGAAGCTTGGCAGGGCATTAAGCAAAAACCGCAACTTGTTTTTGTTGATGGTCAAGGGATCGCACATCCTAGACGGTTAGGGGTGGCAAGTCATTTTGGGCTCTTAGCCGATATTCCAACCATCGGTGTGGCAAAAAGTCGTTTATGTGGTGATGATAAAAAATTAGACGACGATGTAGGAAGTACGGAAAAATTAATGGATAAGGATGAGCAGTTAGGTTGGATTTATCGTAGTAAAAAAAGATGTAAACCTTTATATATTTCTCCAGGCTATAAAGTGAGTATGGAGAGTGCATTAGCGTGGGTAAAACGCTGTATAAATGGATATCGATTACCTGAACCGACTCGTTGGGCCGATGGTATTGCCTCAAATAGGCGATTATTTGAGCAATTGAATAAGAATAAGCTCTAAATCGGCGGTAAATATGTGGATATTTTCAATTTTCAGGTAAACTGCGGCTAAGTTAAGAAAATGAGTAATCACTAATGTTGAAGAACCCAATCCATTTACGTTTAGAAAAGCTTGAAAGTTGGCAACACTTAACGTTTATGGCGTGCCTGTGTGAGAGAATGTATCCAAATTATCAGGTATTTTGTCGCGAAACAGGATTTACTGATCCAACCCTGTATCGTCGTATTCTCGATCTAGTTTGGGAAACTTTAACGGTAAAAGATGCGAAGGTGAATTTTGATTCTCAATTAGAGAAATTAGAAGAAGCTATTCCTGATGCATCACAGTTTGATATTTATGGTGTCTATCCTGCAATCGACGCCTGTGTGGCACTGAGTGAGCTTATTCATTCTCGTTTAAGTGGTGAGTCACTCAGTCATGCTATTGAAGTGAGCAAAATTTCGGTTGGAACTGTTGCTACACTTGAAATGACACAAGCAGAAAGAGAAATGTCTGAAGAAGAATTAAAATCTCTTGCTGCGGTCACTGAAGAGTTCGATATTCAATGGGAAATTTATCGCCTACTTGTTGAGTGCGAAGAAAGAGATATTGAACTAATAAAAGGTCTGCGTACAGACCTGCGCGAATCTGGAATGAGCAATATCGGTATAGAATTAACGCACTAAATCAGAAAAACGTGATTTAGTGCTTGAAAAGCGACGTTTAAAGACTTCACATTACCCCCGTGTATGTTCTACATTGGGTACGAAAAGAAGTGGCTCAGGTGTTTTGCTTAACTGACTCTCTAAAAAAGATGAATTAAGTTTTTTCACCAGATGTTTTTCAAACGATAAAACATACTTTAAGGACTATTTTATGAACAAAGCTGAATTAACCGAATCAGTTGCTGAAAAAGCGGATCTGACAAAAACTCAGGCAAAAGCTGCTATTGAAGCGTTTATCGACTCAGTAACAGGTGCTCTGAAAGAAGGTGATTCTGTCCAGTTAGTTGGTTTCGGTACATTCAAAGTGAATCACCGTGCAGAGCGTACTGGTCGTAACCCTCAAACTGGCAAAGAAATTAAAATTGCAGCAGCTAACGTTCCTGCATTTACTGCCGGTAAAGCACTGAAAGACGCAGTAAAATAATTCCTTTGAACGGAATGAACAATAGAGGGGGAGTTGCTCCCCTTTTGTTGAGACGACAGGGGCTGTTAGCAATAGGGTTCTCTTTTTTGCTCAGCGCCTGCTCTTCTTCTCCACAACTACCCGAATTTTCTGCAACGGGCTATATTGCAGATGAAGGGGTTGTGCGGCTTTGGCGTTTAAATAACAAAACATCAGAGCCTCAAGTGATTATGAGTGTCTATAGCTTTTATCAAAAGCCTGAGACTGTTGTCACTTTTTATGAGTACCGCCAAAATAGATTATGGCAAATTCGCAGTGAAATCGTTAATCCCTCCCATCCTTCCTCTTGGCATTTACGTTTAAATAAACGTGGCGAAGTTATCTTTATGCAACAAGAGTATCAAGGACAAAAGCGCCCATTAACAGAAGATGAACGTTTAAAAATGGTATTTGCAGCCAGTCGAGAACGAGAGATCAGTAAGGCATTGGCGATAGGTCAGGTAAAGTTAGTTCAAGGAACCTGGTATCAAGATACATTGACAACATGTGCGGGTGAAAAAGTGAATGTATCATTTGAAGCACCAGAACAACGTTGGCTAAAACGTAGAACACAGCATCTAACTCGTCCAGCTTATGTTGCTTGGCTGGATTCCCCCGAAGGTAACCAGTTGTTAATGGTTGCAGAACACGATTTTTGTAAATGGGAACCAACAAAAGAGAGTTTGTGATCACTCCCTTTTGCTGTTTTAACTTACTTTTTTAAACGCGCAATGGCACGATAGCCGATATCATGGCGATAGAAACAGCCATACCAGTGAATACTTTTGGCTAAAGCATAGGCATTCTTTTGAGCTTGTTCGATATCTTCCCCTAAAGCAGTTGCACATAATACTCGGCCTCCTGCTGTAACAACTTCACCTTGAGCCGTTAATTTTGTTCCTGCTTGAAATACCTTAGCTGTTGAAGAAGATGTTGCTGTTAGTCCCTCAATAATATCATTTTGGCGGTAGTTATCAGGATAGCCACCGGCGGCCATTACAACACCTAAAGCGGGGCGGGGATCCCAAATGGAGTCTTTACCTGCTAGTTCGCCTTTTGCACCCGCTAAACAGAGATCAACTAAGTCTGATTGCATGCGCATCATAATAGGTTGCGTTTCCGGATCGCCAAAACGGCAGTTAAACTCAATGACTTTGGCAATACCTTGCTTATCAATCATTAAGCCTGCATAAAGAAAACCTTGATAGCGATGACCTTCGGCAGCCATGCCTTTGACTGTTGGATAAATGATGTTATCCATGACTTGCTGGTGGATTTCAGGAGTAACAACTGGTGCAGGAGAATAAGCCCCCATTCCGCCGGTGTTTGGGCCTGAGTCACCATCACCGACGCGCTTATGATCTTGACTTGTTGCCATCGGAAGTACATTTTCACCATCCACCATGACAATAAAACTGGCTTCTTCTCCATCAAGAAATTCTTCAATAACAATACGGTGTCCTGCATCACCAAAAGCATTACCTGCTAACATATCTTTTATCGCATTTTCTGCTTCGGTATGTGTCATGGCAACAATGACACCTTTACCCGCAGCTAGGCCATCCGCTTTAATCACAATAGGTGTGCCCACTTTATGGAGATATTCAAGTGCAGGCGCTATTTCAGTAAAGTTTTGGTAAGCTGCCGTTGGGATATGATGGCGGGCTAAAAAATCTTTTGTAAATGCTTTCGAACCTTCTAGTTGTGCCGCACCTTTGGTGGGGCCAAAAATCATGAGTCCCGCTTGTTTGAACGCATCTACTACACCAATTACCAATGGTGCCTCAGGCCCCACAATGGTTAAATCAATGTGATTTTGTTGGGCAAATGCAACTAATGCGGCAATATCAGTGGCACTAATATCGACGTTTTGTACGCCATGTTCTAATGCTGTTCCTGCATTACCGGGGGCAACAAACACTTGGGTTGCTAAAGGAGATTGCGCTGCTTTCCAAGCTAGTGCATGTTCACGACCACCATTACCAATGATTAAAATTTTCATAGCAATCCCTTATTAATGGCGGAAATGACGCATGTTAGTAAAAATCATCGCGATATTGTGTTCATTAGCTGCAGCAATTACTTCATCATCACGAATAGAACCACCGGGCTGAATAACACAAGTTACACCGGCCATAGCTGCCGCATCAATACCATCTCTAAAGGGAAAGAATGCATCAGATGCCATGGCGCAACCTGCTACTTCTAAACCTTCATCAGCCGCTTTAATCCCTGCTATTTTAGCAGAATAGACACGGCTCATTTGGCCCGCACCGATACCAATCGTCATGTCATTTTTGGCATACACAATTGCGTTGGATTTCACAAATTTTGCAACTTTCCAGCAAAATAGCGCATCTTTCCACTCTCGTTCACTAGGCTGGCGTTGCGTGACAACCCTTAGGTTTTCTTCTTTAACCATACCTAAATCACGATCTTGTACTAATAAGCCTCCGTTAACCCGTTTGAAATCAAGTGCAGGTTTAGCTTCTTGCCATTCACCACAGGCTAATACACGAACATTAGGTTTGGTTGCTAAAATAGGTAGAGCATCTTCATTAATAGAAGGCGCGATAATGACTTCGACAAATTGACGCTCTATAACGGCACTTGCTGTTTTTGCATCTAAGCTTCTATTGAAAGCGATAATACCGCCAAATGCAGAAGTTGGATCAGTTTTAAATGCATTGTCATATGCTTGTGTGAGGGTGTCCGCAATAGCAACGCCACAAGGGTTTGCATGTTTCACGATAACACAAGCTGGTTCGGAAAATGATTTCACGCATTCCAATGCAGCATCAGTATCGGCAATATTGTTATAAGAGAGTGCCTTACCTTGTAATTGATTTGCTGTTGCGATAGAGGCTTCTTCAATATTCTCTTCTATATAGAAAGCCGCTTGCTGATGAGCATTCTCACCATAACGCATATCTTGTTTCTTTATATAGTTAAGATTTAAGGTACGAGGGAAGGTTCCTGATAGTTGTGAAGTATCACCATAATAAGGTGCAACTTTTTGGCCAAAGTAGTTCGCAATCATACTGTCATAAGCTGCGGTATGCTCAAAGGCTTTAATGGCTAAATCAAAACGTGTATCTAAAGTCAGACTGTTTTGGTGATTGTCCATTTCTTCAATCACTTTTTCATAGTCATTGCTATTAACCACAATGGTGACGTCTTTATGATTCTTTGCTGCGGAACGAACCATGGTAGGACCACCAATATCAATATTCTCAACAGCATCTGCTAATGAGCAATCGGGACGAGCTACTGTTTTAGCAAAGGGATAAAGATTGACAACAACCATGTCGATAGGACGAATATCATGCTCCTCCATAATGGTATCATCTTGTCCACGACGTCCTAAAATACCACCATGTACTTTAGGGTGAAGTGTTTTTACACGACCATCCATCATTTCTGGAAAACCGGTGTAGTCAGAGACTTCTATGACGGGTAAGCCAGCTTCTGCTAATAGACGCGCTGTCCCCCCTGTTGATAAAAGTTCTACATTTCTTTCTACAAGCGCTTTCGCAAATTCTAAAATACCTGCTTTATCAGACACACTTAAAAGAGCACGGCGGATAGGACGAAGGTGTTGCATGAGTTTTATCCCTTGGGTTTTTGTATAACAGTAGTCATTGTGATGAAAAGTCACGTTGATACAGTGAAATTGTGTTTGCACCACTAACATTTCAGAAGATGAAGACAAAATCAATCTCACTCATTTGGGTATTATAATAACGCAAACGTTTGCTTTTGACATGCTAAATTTGTGGGAAAAGATAGCTTGTGGATAAATTTGTTGATAACTGCGTATAACTAAGGGTTTTGCTGTGGAATTAAGCAAACGAATTTTTTTCTTAAAAAAACTATTGCCAGCCTCAGAAAACTCCCTATAATGCGTCCTCGTTGTCACGGCACAGGGCGATAAGCGAACCGGCTGAGAGAACAAAAGAAAAAGTGAAAAGCCTGATAAATTAGCGCTTGACACTGAATGAGGAAGATGTAGAATGCACCTCCTCGCAACAACGCAGAAGACCGGAAACGGCAGCGACAGTTGCACTGCTCTTTAACAAATTATCAGACAATCTGTGTGGGCACTCGCAGAGACGATATCTTCTAAAAAATTAGATGTATCAAGTCTTGAAGAGTGACTAACAAGTTAATTCATATAATGAATAAGCTAAGTTTTCGATTTCTTTGAGCATCAAACACTTTTAATTGAAGAGTTTGATCATGGCTCAGATTGAACGCTGGCGGCAGGCCTAACACATGCAAGTCGAGCGGTAACAGGAGAAAGCTTGCTTTCTTGCTGACGAGCGGCGGACGGGTGAGTAATGTATGGGGATCTGCCCGATAGAGGGGGATAACTACTGGAAACGGTGGCTAATACCGCATAATGTCTACGGACCAAAGCAGGGGCTCTTCGGACCTTGCACTATCGGATGAACCCATATGGGATTAGCTAGTAGGTGGGGTAAAGGCTCACCTAGGCGACGATCTCTAGCTGGTCTGAGAGGATGATCAGCCACACTGGGACTGAGACACGGCCCAGACTCCTACGGGAGGCAGCAGTGGGGAATATTGCACAATGGGCGCAAGCCTGATGCAGCCATGCCGCGTGTATGAAGAAGGCCTTAGGGTTGTAAAGTACTTTCAGCGGGGAGGAAGGTGATAAGGTTAATACCCTTGTCAATTGACGTTACCCGCAGAAGAAGCACCGGCTAACTCCGTGCCAGCAGCCGCGGTAATACGGAGGGTGCAAGCGTTAATCGGAATTACTGGGCGTAAAGCGCACGCAGGCGGTCAATTAAGTCAGATGTGAAAGCCCCGAGCTTAACTTGGGAATTGCATCTGAAACTGGTTGGCTAGAGTCTTGTAGAGGGGGGTAGAATTCCATGTGTAGCGGTGAAATGCGTAGAGATGTGGAGGAATACCGGTGGCGAAGGCGGCCCCCTGGACAAAGACTGACGCTCAGGTGCGAAAGCGTGGGGAGCAAACAGGATTAGATACCCTGGTAGTCCACGCTGTAAACGATGTCGATTTAGAGGTTGTGGTCTTGAACCGTGGCTTCTGGAGCTAACGCGTTAAATCGACCGCCTGGGGAGTACGGCCGCAAGGTTAAAACTCAAATGAATTGACGGGGGCCCGCACAAGCGGTGGAGCATGTGGTTTAATTCGATGCAACGCGAAGAACCTTACCTACTCTTGACATCCAGCGAATCCTTTAGAGATAGAGGAGTGCCTTCGGGAACGCTGAGACAGGTGCTGCATGGCTGTCGTCAGCTCGTGTTGTGAAATGTTGGGTTAAGTCCCGCAACGAGCGCAACCCTTATCCTTTGTTGCCAGCACGTGATGGTGGGAACTCAAAGGAGACTGCCGGTGATAAACCGGAGGAAGGTGGGGATGACGTCAAGTCATCATGGCCCTTACGAGTAGGGCTACACACGTGCTACAATGGCAGATACAAAGAGAAGCGACCTCGCGAGAGCAAGCGGAACTCATAAAGTCTGTCGTAGTCCGGATTGGAGTCTGCAACTCGACTCCATGAAGTCGGAATCGCTAGTAATCGTAGATCAGAATGCTACGGTGAATACGTTCCCGGGCCTTGTACACACCGCCCGTCACACCATGGGAGTGGGTTGCAAAAGAAGTAGGTAGCTTAACCTTCGGGAGGGCGCTTACCACTTTGTGATTCATGACTGGGGTGAAGTCGTAACAAGGTAACCGTAGGGGAACCTGCGGTTGGATCACCTCCTTACCTAAGAGATACGTGTTATGTGCAGTGCTCACACAGATTGTCTGATGAAGAACGAGCA
>NZ_JAABLS010000010.1:0-228627 GCF_009915195.1 Proteus sp. G2674 | reverse complement strand
GCTGAAGCCAGTCGAAGATACCAGCTGGCTGCAACTGTTTATTAAAAACACAGCACTGTGCAAACACGAAAGTGGACGTATACGGTGTGACGCCTGCCCGGTGCTGGAAGGTTAATTGATGGGGTTAGCCGTAAGGCGAAGCTCCTGATCGAAGCCCCAGTAAACGGCGGCCGTAACTATAACGGTCCTAAGGTAGCGAAATTCCTTGTCGGGTAAGTTCCGACCTGCACGAATGGCGTAATGATGGCCAGGCTGTCTCCACCCGAGACTCAGTGAAATTGAACTCGCTGTGAAGATGCAGTGTACCCGCGGCAAGACGGAAAGACCCCGTGAACCTTTACTATAGCTTGACACTGAACATTGAGCCTTGATGTGTAGGATAGGTGGGAGGCTTTGAAGTGTGGACGCCAGTCTGCATGGAGCCAACCTTGAAATACCACCCTTTAACGTTTGATGTTCTAACCTAGGCCCATAAACTGGGTCGGGGACCGTGTCTGGTGGGTAGTTTGACTGGGGCGGTCTCCTCCTAAAGAGTAACGGAGGAGCACGAAGGTTGGCTAAGCATGGTCGGACATCATGCGGTTAGTGCAAAGGCATAAGCCAGCTTGACTGCGAGAGTGACGGCTCGAGCAGGTACGAAAGTAGGTCTTAGTGATCCGGTGGTTCTGAATGGAAGGGCCATCGCTCAACGGATAAAAGGTACTCCGGGGATAACAGGCTGATACCGCCCAAGAGTTCATATCGACGGCGGTGTTTGGCACCTCGATGTCGGCTCATCACATCCTGGGGCTGAAGTAGGTCCCAAGGGTATGGCTGTTCGCCATTTAAAGTGGTACGCGAGCTGGGTTTAGAACGTCGTGAGACAGTTCGGTCCCTATCTGCCGTGGGCGTTGGAAGATTGAGAGGGGTTGCTCCTAGTACGAGAGGACCGGAGTGAACGCACCACTGGTGTTCGGGTTGTCATGCCAATGGCATTGCCCGGTAGCTAAGTGCGGAAGAGATAACCGCTGAAAGCATCTAAGCGGGAAACTTGCCTCGAGATGAGTCTTCCCTGTCGCTTTAAGCGACCTAAAGGAACGTTTAAGACTAAGACGTTGATAGGCTGGGTGTGTAAGCGTAGCGATACGTTGAGCTAACCAGTACTAATGAACCGTGAGGCTTAACCTGACAACACCGAAAGTGTTTTGTCAGAGAGACGAAACGATGAAGTCAGCTTGTTCAAGATTGAATTACTGGTTATAGACTGTGATAACAGAAGATAACGGGTAATTAAAACCGAATTTGCTTGGCGGCCATAGCGCGGTGGTCCCACCTGATCCCATGCCGAACTCAGAAGTGAAACGCCGTAGCGCCGATGGTAGTGTGGGGTCTCCCCATGTGAGAGTAGGGAACTGCCAAGCATTAAATTAAAGCCTTAATGTAAAAAGACATTAAGTGCGTAAAGAATAAGCGGAGCGGTAGTTCAGTTGGTTAGAATACCTGCCTGTCACGCAGGGGGTCGCGGGTTCGAGTCCCGTCCGTTCCGCCAACTATTTAGGGGCGTAGTTCAATTGGTAGAGCACCGGTCTCCAAAACCGGGTGTTGGGAGTTCGAGCCTCTCCGCCCCTGCCAGTTACCAATTAAGTAATAACAAAATTTATACTACTTTGTAGCCCAGTTAATTAACTGGGCTTTTTGTTATATAAAAACCACTATATTTTTCTCCAATCCTTCCAATCCTTCCAATCCTTCCAACTCTTCCAATCCTAAATCGTATTTATAACTCTATGTATCATCCAAATGATTAATCTAACATTATTCACATAATATTTTTCTGGGTATTGAATCTGTTATTAGTAATAACATGTGCTTCAATCATCAATTTTATTACTGATATATCAATTTGACTGAAGCACAATGCTACTGATGGTTGGAGACAGGTTGAGAAAGAAGTTGCTGAATTAACACTTGTTGATCACTGGTATTGAGCCATACAGCAAATAGCGGTTTTTGGATGATCTCTACTGCTGCTGGTGAGAGATCGGGATATAAATCGAGCCAATGAGTAGGTAAAAAAGCAACGGCATTTGTTGTTTTCATTAACTGATAAGCAATCATAGCTGAATTTGTTGTCAAAATAGGTTCTGTTTTTGGTGCAGAGCTATTTTGTGAAAGTGGTGACAAATCAGCACTCCACTCAATTTTGATAAATTGTGCGCTTTGCTGGTTCAGGTGTGATGCTCTTTTCATTAGTTGAAATGTGATATTGCCAATTACTTTACTTTCCAACTCATCCATTTTGGGTGCTTCTGTAGTAAAAAGCAGATCTAGCTCACGAGCATGAAGTTGCTTTACTAGAGATTGCCTTGTAGAGACTCTAGATTCAATTCTAAGCTCATTTCTTTTTAAGTAAGCCTCTTGTAGCCAAGAGGTTAGATAAGCGTCCCAGAGCGATGCTGTCGCACCAATTGAAAGTTCTGAGTGTTGGGAGGCGTGGCTAATTTCTTTTTTTGCCTGTAACCAGGTATTCATTAATGACTCAGCATAAGGGATAAGCCTTTCTCCAGCGAGTGTTAAGCGAATATTGTTACGATGGCGAGTAAACAAATTTGTCCCAAGTTGGGTTTCTAATTGGCGTATTCTAAAACTGACCGCAGACTGTGTTAAATAAAGAGATTCAGCGGCTCGGCCAAAGTGTCTTGTCTTACTGACTTCCAAAAAGGTTTTCAGTAATTCGGTATCCACATCTATCTCCAAAAAAATTTGTCGTTACGATTTAAATATTTTGTTTTACAGAACCGCATGACTCCCTAATACTCCGCGCCATAAGTATGACGATAGAGAATTAGGAGTGTGTCAGATGGCAGAAAGTTTTATCACGACTAATCGTTTTTTTGACAATAAACATTATCCGCGTGGTTTTTCTCGTCATGGCGATTTCACTATCAAGGAAGCCCAGATATTGGAACGTCATGGTCAAGCTTTCAATGAACTTGATTTAGGCAAACGAGAGCCTGCAACTGAAGCGGAAAAATTATTTGTTGCCATGTGTCGTGGCGAACGAGAAGCAGCTACTGTTGAAGAAAAAATTTGGAAGAAATATACCAGTCGTATAAGTCGTCCAAAACGTTTTCATACCTTATCGGGTGGAAAGCCACAGCTCGATCCATCTGATGACTATACCGATTCTGATGATTAATATCATTAGTTTTAATTTAAAAGGGGCGTATTTCGCTCCTTTTTTACTTACCCTTCTAACTGTTTTTGTAAATAGATCATCAGTCTATCCATGGCGCGAAAACTCAACGCTTCAATAAGATGATTTCGTTGTATTTTTTGCTCATTCTCAAGATCGGCAATAGTTCTCGAAACTCTTAAAATTTTATGCCATGCACGAATAGATAAGCCTAATTTATTCAATGTCTCTTCAAGAAAGAGTGCATCTTCGGTATGTAATTGACAAAAATGTTCAATCTCTTTACTTGATAAATAAGTATTAAGCTTGCCACTTCGCTGGAACTGACGTTCCCTGGCTTGTAAAACTCGAGATCGTATGATGCTACTCGATTCATTTGTATGGGTCGATTGTAGTAATGCACCTTGAGGTAATAATGGCATTTCAACGGATAAGTCAAACCTATCTAAAAAAGGTCCCGATACTTTGCTTAAATAACGTAATACTTGTTTTACGGGCGTTCGATTATGAGTACCTTGATAGTGCCCTGTAGGACTTGGATTTAATGCACCGACAAGTAACACATTTGCGGGATAGCTAATTTTGGCTTTAGCACGTGAAATGGTAATTTTGCGCGCATCAAGAGGCTCTCTAAGTGCATCTAACACACGTCTATCAAATTCCGGCAATTCATCTAAAAATAAAATGCCATGGTGTGCAAGTGTAATTTCACCGGGTTTAGGAATAGATCCACCTCCGGTTAAAGCAACGGCAGATGCCGTATGATGAGGTGCTCTAAAAGGACGTAAAGGCCATTTACCATCATGATGTATCGTATTTGATAGGCTACTGATAATTAATACATCAAGGGCTTCTTTAGCTGTAAGTGGAGGTAAGAGAGTATTAATGCGTTGTGCCAACATTGTTTTTCCTGTGCCAGGAGGGCCAAGAAATAAAATGTTGTGATTTCCTGCTGCAGTGATTTCTGCAGCTCTTTTTGCGTTATTTTGTCCAATAATATCACTAATATCTTTATTATTTTGGTTTTCAATTGTTTTGTGATTAATATTGTTTTTAGCTTCAATTAATGGAGTGTTATTTTCTAAATGATGACAAATATCCAAAAGATGGCTCGCTAATAACGCGGATTTATTAGGTAAGAGCGAAACTTCTGATTGATGTTCAATAGAAATGATAGATATTCTATTATCTTTGTTGGCGCTTAAAATTGAGGGAATAACCGCATTCACTTTTTGTAATTTACCGGAAAGTGCAAGCTCACCGATAAATTCATAACTATTTAATTTATCAGAGATTAATTGCTCTGAGGCAATTAAGATAGCTAACGCAATGGGTAAATCATAGCGGGCTCCTTCTTTAGGTAAATCAGCGGGTGAAAGATTAATTGTAATTCTTTTTGCTGGATAACTATATCCACTATTTATTAATGCGCTTCTTACCCTATCTTTCGCTTCTTTTACGACAGTTTCAGGTAAACCAACTAAAGTGAGTCCTGGTAATCCCTGACTAATATGAGCCTCAATAGTAATAAGTGGTGCAGAGATCCCTAATGAGGCTCGCGTATATATTACTGCTAATGCCATTTTTTTATTCTCCATTATTTTCTCTCTTTTTAATTTATTTTTATTGAGGTGTTAAATAAGAAGTTAATTAAATGAGAGATATCTCGTAAATATTTAATTTATTGAAAAATATAGAAAATAAATAAAGTTAAAAAATAATTATTTGATAAAAAATTATTATTTATACGAAACTTTTTATTTTTGAATTTAATTATTTCTATTAACAGAATAAATAGTAAATTAATGGTTTTTCTTTCAGTATTAACCACTGCAATATAATTATTAAGCAGTGTTATATTCTGATGCGTTATGGAGAGATAAAAATAGCTATATGTTTCATGTGGTTAGGATTATTTTAAAAATAATCATTGTCAACATGAAAATATCATGGTAACTCTAAAAGGACAGAGTGAAAGAGAACACAACACAGACTATTTTTTACTACAGAAAAAGAATTTTAATATTATGAATACTATCGTCCTAGTGATTAGCCTAATTATTGTCAGCGTGGTGGTGATTATTAACCCACTGTGCGGGGCTGCACTAGGACGAAGAAAGGCTAACTAAACTAGCCGGATCTCAGAAAAACCCCCGCACCGAAAGGCGCGGGGGTTTTTTTTGAGCCAAGGTTTTTAAAGAGAATAAAAAAGAAAATAAATTAATATTAAACAAGAAGTTAAGACGCAGGGTGAAAGAATGAATGGAGCACAGTGGTTAGTTCAAGCATTACGAAAACAGCGAGTGGAAACGGTCTTTGGTTATCCTGGCGGTGCGATTATGCCTGTGTATGACGCACTCTATGATGGCGGTGTCGAACATGTTTTGTGTCGTCATGAACAGGGAGCCGCTATCGCTGCTATCGGATTTGCTCGTTCTAGCGGTACAACTGGTGTCTGTATCGCGACATCAGGCCCAGGCGCTACTAATGTCATCACAGGTCTTGCTGATGCATTGTTAGATTCTGTGCCTGTTGTTGCTATCACAGGGCAAGTTGCTTCAAATTTAATCGGGACAGATGCTTTTCAAGAGGTGGATGTACTTGGGCTCTCTTTAGCATGCACCAAACATAGTTTTCTGGTTTCTGATGTGAATGAACTGCCAAGAGTCGTATCAGAAGCATTTTCGATCGCTAAGCAAGGGCGTCCAGGCCCTGTGTTAATTGATATTACTAAAGATGTGCAATTAGCAGATGCTTCACATTTAGCTGATTATCCATTGCCACAAGAGCAAGAGTTTCCCTATCCCGAACATGAAATCGCGCAGGCTCTGCAGATGTTAGCACAAGCGGAAAAGCCGATTTTGTATGTTGGGGGCGGTGTAGCAATGAGCCAAGGTGTTGAGGCGCTAAGATCTTTTGTAAAACAGACGCAAATCCCCGTTGTTTCGACATTGAAAGGGTTAGGTTGTGCTAATGCATTTGATGTCAATTATTTAGGTATGTTGGGTATGCATGGTACAAAAGCTGCTAATTATGCCGTTCAACGTAGTGACTTATTAATTGCTGTAGGTGCTCGTTTTGATGATCGCGTAACGGGTCGTTTAAATACTTTTGCACCCAATGCAAAAGTGATCCATATCGATATCGATTACGCAGAGCTTAATAAATTAAAACAAGCCCATATTGCTTTGTTAGGTGATGCCAAAGTGTTATTACCTAAGTTATCTCAACCGTTAGCTATTGAGGCATGGCAAGAAGAGGTACAGCAATTAATCGCTGAATATGCTTGGCGCTATGATCATCCCGGTGAAGCAATTTATGCTCCTTTATTGTTAAAACAGTTATCTGATGCTAAGCCTGAAAATAGCATTGTGACAACAGATGTTGGACAGCACCAAATGTGGTCAGCACAGCATATGACATTTGATGCGCCAGAAAATTTTATTACTTCTAGTGGGTTAGGCACGATGGGATTTGGTATCCCCGCGGCTATTGGTGCGCAAATAGCTAGACCTGATGCGTGTGTTATCTGTGTCTCTGGTGACGGCTCTTTTATGATGAATGTGCAGGAGTTAGGCACCATTAAGCGTAAGCAATTACCTATTAAATTGGTGTTATTGGATAACCAGCGGCTTGGTATGGTGCGCCAATGGCAAGAGCTGTTTTTTGAGCAACGTTATAGTGAAACCATTTTAACGGACAACCCTGATTTTGTTGCTTTGGCAAAAGCTTTTGATATTCCGGGGCAGCGTATTACAGAAAAAGCACAGGTTGCTGAAGCAATTAAATGTTTATTAACCAGTGATGGCCCTTATTTATTACAGGTATCTATCGATGATGCAGAGAATGTCTGGCCTTTAGTCCCGCCGGGCGCAAGCAATGATGAGATGATGGAGAAATCAAAATGAACCAACACAATATCACAATTGAAGCCCGTTTTTGTCCAGAGATCTTAGAACGTATCTTGAGAGTTATCCGCCACCGTGGTTTTCATATATGCTCAATGAATATGAATATCACAGAAAGTAACTATATTAATTTAGCTCTGACTGTGAGCAGTCAACGACCTGTTGATCTTTTATGTAGCCAGTTAACAAAGTTAGCTGATGTTGCAGGTATTCAGGTCTTACATCAACAACAAAAAGAAAAATTACAATTCATAAGTGCACTTAGTGCCATGTAAGGATAGAAGAATGACAAAGCAAGCTGATTATATTTGGTTCAACGGTGAAATGGTTCCATGGGCTGAGGCAAAAGTACATGTCATGTCTCACGCACTACATTATGGAACGTCTGTATTTGAAGGAGTACGTTGCTACGATTCCCATAAAGGGCCTGTCGTTTTTCGCCATCGTGAGCATATGCAACGATTGCATGATTCTGCCAAAATTTATCGTATGCCTGTCGCGCAAAGTGTTGATGAGTTAATGGAAGCTTGTCGCGAAACATTGCGCAAAAACCAGTTAGTCAGCGCTTATATTCGTCCTTTAGTTTTTATTGGTGATGTCGGAATGGGGGTTAATCCACCAGAAGGTTATAAAACCGATATCATTATTGCTGCATTCCCATGGGGGGCATATTTAGGTGAAGAGGCGTTAGATAAAGGGATTGATGCGATGGTCTCTTCTTGGCATCGAGCAGCACCTAATACTATTCCTACGGCTGCCAAAGCAGGAGGTAATTATCTCTCTTCATTGTTAGTGGGCAGTGAAGCTCGTCGCCATGGTTATCAAGAAGGGATTGCATTAGATGTTCATGGTTATCTTTCTGAAGGGGCTGGTGAGAACTTATTTGAAGTAAAAGATGGCGTTATTTTTACTCCTCCATTTACCTCATCTGCGCTACCGGGGATCACTCGCGACGCAATTATTAAATTAGCGAAAGATCTCGGTTATGAAATTCGTGAACAAGTACTGTCTCGAGAATCTCTCTATCTTGCTGATGAAGTGTTTATGTCTGGTACCGCTGCAGAAATTACACCAGTTCGTAGCGTTGATGGTATTCAAGTTGGTATTGGTCGCTGTGGTCCAGTAACAAAAGCTATTCAGAAAGCTTTCTTTGGTTTGTTTACGGGTGAAACCGAAGACAAATACGGCTGGTTAGATCCTGTCAATCCATAATCATAATTAAATACATTTATTGAGCGAGTAGTTCGTTCCCTACTCGCTGTTATTATCGCAGGAGTGTGAAAAATGCCTAAATACCGTTCAGCAACAACGACACATGGTCGCAACATGGCTGGCGCCCGCGCATTATGGCGTGCAACAGGAATGACTGACGCTGATTTTGGTAAACCTATTATCGCAGTTGTAAATTCATTTACTCAATTTGTACCCGGTCATGTGCATTTGCGGGATTTAGGAAAACTGGTTGCAGAGCAAATTGAAGCTGCGGGTGGTGTGGCTAAAGAATTTAATACTATTGCGGTGGATGACGGTATCGCGATGGGACATGGTGGCATGCTTTATTCGTTACCTTCCCGTGAGTTAATTGCTGATTCTGTGGAATATATGGTCAATGCACATTGTGCAGATGCCATGGTATGTATTTCTAACTGCGACAAAATCACACCGGGTATGCTGATGGCGTCTTTGCGCTTAAATATCCCAGTCATTTTTGTTTCTGGTGGACCGATGGAAGCGGGTAAAACCAAGCTTTCTGATCAATTGATCAAGTTAGATCTGGTTGATGCGATGATCCAAGGGGCTAATCCTAATGTCAGTGATGCTGATAGTGAACAAATTGAGCGTTCTGCTTGCCCTACATGTGGATCATGCTCTGGTATGTTTACGGCAAACTCAATGAATTGTTTGACTGAAGCGTTAGGATTATCGCAGCCGGGTAATGGTTCATTATTAGCAACCCATGCTGATCGTAAAACATTATTTATTAATGCGGGTAAGCGTATTGTTGAATTAACGAAACGTTATTACGAACAAGATGATCTATCTGCATTACCACGTAATATCGCTAAAAAAGAAGCATTTGAAAATGCGATGATCTTAGATATCGCCATGGGGGGATCAACAAATACCGTTTTACATCTATTAGCTGCCGCGCAAGAAGGTGATGTTGATTTTAAGATGGAAGATATCGACAGACTTTCTCGCCAAGTTCCTCATTTATGTAAGGTGGCACCAAGTACCCAAAAATATCATATGGAAGATGTGCATCGAGCAGGTGGGGTGATGGGGATTTTAGGTGAATTAGACAGAGCAGGATTACTTAATCGCAATGTTAATAATATCTTAGGCTTAAGTTTGCCTGAAACATTAGCACAATATGATGTGATGCTAAGCCAAGATGAGCAAGTGAAATCAATGTACCAAGCCGGTCCCGCAGGTATTCGTACCACAAAAGCTTTTTCACAAGATTGCCGTTGGCCGACTTTAGATACCGATCGTGAACAGGGGTGTATCCGCAGTAAAGCGCATGCTTATAGCCAAGATGGTGGTTTGGCCGTGTTATCAGGTAATTTAGCGCAAGATGGCTGCATTGTTAAAACCGCGGGTGTGGATGAAGATAATTTAGTGTTTAGTGGCCCTGCTAAAGTATACGAAAGCCAAGATGATGCGGTAGAGGCAATTTTAGGTGGCAAGGTCGTTGCGGGTGATGTGGTCATTATCCGTTATGAAGGCCCTAAAGGGGGGCCCGGCATGCAAGAAATGCTCTATCCAACCTCATATTTAAAATCAATGGGATTAGGCAAAGCGTGCGCATTAATCACGGATGGACGTTTTTCTGGTGGAACCTCGGGGTTATCTATCGGACACGTTTCACCGGAAGCGGCAAATGGTGGGATCATTGGTTTAGTGGAAGAAGGGGATATTGTTGATATCAATATTCCAAATCGCGAAATTAACTTACGGGTAGATGAGAAAACACTAGCAGCCCGTCGTGAAGCACAACTTGCTCGTGGAGATAAAGCGTGGACACCTAAAGATAGGCAGCGCCAAGTCTCTTTTGCTTTACGTGCCTACGCGTCTTTAGCAACCAGTGCAGACAAAGGTGCTGTACGTGACAAATCTAAACTAGGGGGCTAACTCATGGCAGCCTTTAGACCTTTAACTTCAGCACCAAGTAGTGCTGAATATTTAAAAGCCGCATTAAGTGCGCCTGTTTATGAAGCTGCTGTCGTGACACCTTTGCAAGAGATGGCAAAAATTTCTCAGCGTCTAGAAAATACCATTTTAGTTAAACGAGAAGACCGACAACCGGTACATAGCTTTAAACTGCGTGGCGCTTATAACATGATTGCAGGGTTAACGCCGGAGCAAAAGGCAAAAGGGGTGGTTACTGCATCAGCGGGAAATCATGCCCAAGGGGTGGCGTTATCAGCTAATCGAATGGGTGTAAAAGCATTAATTGTAATGCCTATTGCAACGGCGGATATCAAAGTGGATGCCGTACGCCAGTTTGGTGGTGAAGCGTTGTTGTATGGGGCTAACTTTGATGAAGCAAAAGCAAAAGCCATCGCTTTGGCAAAAGAGATGGGATATACCTTTGTGCCTCCTTTTGATCATCCCGCCGTGATTGCCGGGCAAGCAACATTAGCAATGGAGCTGTTACAACAGGACGTCCATCTTGATCGTATTTTTGTACCTGTTGGCGGCGGCGGTTTAATTGCTGGGGTTGCTGTATTAATTAAACAACTGATGCCTGAAATAAAGATCATTGGTGTTGAGGCAGAAGATGCTGCTTGTTTAAAAGCAGCGTTAGAAGCAGGACATCCTGTTGAGTTACCTCGCGTTGGATTATTTGCCGAAGGTGTCGCTGTCAAACGTATTGGCGATGAAACCTTCCGTTTATGCCAAAAGTATGTTGATGATGTGATAACCGTTGATAGTGATGCAATTTGTGCCGCTGTAAAAGATCTGTTTGAGGACGTACGCGCTATTGCAGAGCCTTCTGGTGCTTTAGCATTAGCAGGGCTAAAAAAATATGTTGAGGAGCATCAGATCAAAGGGGAACGTTTAGCCCACGTACTTTCTGGCGCTAATGTCAATTTCCATGGCTTACGTTATGTTTCGGAACGTTGTGAACTAGGTGAAAAACGAGAAGCGCTATTTGCCGTTACAATTCCCGAACAAAAGGGTAGTTTTTTGCGTTTTTGCCAAATTTTAGGGCAACGTGTTGTTACTGAATTTAACTATCGTTATAGCGATGCCGATCCAGAAAATGCACGTATTTTTGTCGGTGTGCGTTTAAGCCAAGGGCTACAAGAGCGTAAGGAAATCGTGCAACAGCTAACGGAGGCGGGTTATCAAGTCTCCGATCTCTCCGATGATGAGATGGCAAAATTGCATGTGCGTTATATGGTCGGTGGTCGCCCTAACCAGCCATTAAAAGAGCGTCTGTTTAGCTTTGAGTTTCCAGAAGCACCGGGTGCATTAATGAAGTTTCTTAAGACATTAGGGACTTACTGGAATATTACGCTATTTCATTACCGAAGCCATGGTACTGATTATGGCCGTGTGCTGGTGGCGTTTGAGTTACCTGAAACGGAAGGGCGTTTTGAACGGCATTTAGATGCGTTAGGTTATGAATATCATGATGAGACAGGAAATCCGTCTTTTCAGTTATTTCTTTCACCACAAACAGCCAGCTTAGTGGTGGAGTAGGCGCCAAAACGCACTGATCACAGGCTCTTGAAGGCGTTTGTGTAAACCACAAACGCCAAGTTCAAAGGGTTCTACCAGTGATATATTATCGAGCAAAGAGATACGGTTTCGTACCGGCTCAGGGCAGTTATCGACGACAACTTGCGGAATAAGTGCGATACCACAACCAAGAGCAACCATTGAAACAATCGCTTCATGCCCTGAAACAGTGGCATAAATAAGAGGATTTTGAATTCGATGGCGTTTAAACCATAAAGCAATGCGCTGTCGTGATGGGCCGTGTTCAGGAATGATAAAGGGAATATTGAGCCAATCCGGTTTTTCTTGTGTAGCAAGGTGTCGAACATTACCCGGTAGAGCAGGGGCAATAAGAACTAAGGGGATCTCGCCTATTTTCTCAAAGCAGATATTTTCAGGCAACTTCTCTGGTTTTCCTGCAATACCTAAATCGGCTTCATCTGAGATAACTTTATCCACAGCATCTGCGGCATCACCGGTAGTCAATTTTATCTCGACTAAGGGATTTTCCGCACGAAAACGGTCAAGGATCGGCGGAAGGTGACTATAAGCTGCAGTGACTGAACAAAATAGACGTAGCTCTCCAGACAAGCTGGGACTGTTCTGGTTTAGCGTATGTTTGAGTTGCTTATATTGCAATAAGGTGTGTTGAGCATAACGTTTAAGTTGCTCCCCTGCATCAGTCAGTGTGACTTGGCGGTTATCACGCAAAAAAAGTGGATGCCCTAGTTGTTCTTCAAGACGCTGGATCTGACGTGAAAGCGTGGATGGACTGACGTGCATGGCTTGCGCAGTCTTGGTGAAATGGCAACTTTCAGCAAGATGTAAGAAGAGTTTGAGATCGCGAATATCCATGGTCAGCCGCCTAGGTAAATAGTAAAAATAACGTTGCATTTATTGCAACATCATCTTGTAAATATATCAATTTAAGCAATGGCTTTCATCCCCTATAGTAAAGTCATGCAATACCTCACCGAGAGTGGGGATAACAATAGCAAACATATACACAACGATTTGGGAGTCGCTCATGGCCAATTATTTTAATACATTGAATCTGCGTCAGCAGTTGTCGCAACTGGGTAAATGTCGCTTTATGTCTCGTGACGAATTTGCCGATGAGGCTAATTATCTAAAAGGTAAAAAAGTCGTTATTGTTGGCTGTGGTGCACAAGGTTTAAACCAAGGTTTAAATATGCGTGATTCAGGACTGGATATCGCCTACGCATTACGTCAAGAGGCTATTGATGAAAAGCGTGCTTCATGGCGTCGTGCCACTGAAAATGGTTTTGAAGTAGGAACCTATGAAGCATTGATCCCGCAAGCCGATTTAGTGGTTAACTTAACGCCGGATAAACAGCACTCCGCCGTTGTTCAAGCCGTTCAACCACTGATGAAGTCAGGCGCCGCTTTGGGGTATTCTCATGGGTTTAATATCGTTGAAGTGGGTGAAAAAATTCGTGACGATATTACCGTTGTGATGGTTGCGCCAAAATGTCCAGGTACTGAGGTGCGCGAAGAGTATAAGCGTGGTTTTGGTGTACCTACCCTAATTGCTGTTCACCCAGAAAATGATGCTAAAGGTGAAGGTATGGCCATTGCGAAAGCATGGGCGGCAGCCACAGGTGGACATCGTGCGGGAGTGTTGGAATCATCTTTTGTTGCGGAAGTAAAATCAGACCTGATGGGCGAACAAACTATCCTGTGTGGTATGTTACAAGCCGGCTCTCTGCTGTGTTATGACAAAATGGTTGCTGAAGGTGTTGAACCGGGCTATGCAGGTAAGCTTATCCAGTTTGGTTGGGAAACGATTACAGAAGCCCTGAAGCAAGGTGGTATTACCTTGATGATGGATAGATTATCTAATCCTGCCAAAATGCGTGCTTATGCTTTATCAGAGCAATTAAAAGAGATTATGGCACCACTGTTTGCTAAACATATGGATGATATTATTTCAGGTAAATTCTCTGAAACCATGATGGCAGATTGGGCAAATGATGATAAAAACTTGCTGACATGGCGTGAAGAAACGGGTGCAAGCGCATTTGAAAATTATCCTGAATATGAAGGTAAAATCAGCGAGCAAGAGTATTTTGATCATGGCGTATTGATGGTTGCGATGGTTAAAACGGGTGTTGAGCTGGCGTTTGATACGATGATTGAAGCGGGCATTATCGCTGAATCTGCCTATTATGAGTCACTGCATGAATTGCCATTAATCGCGAATACGATTGCGCGTAAACGTCTGTATGAAATGAATGTGGTTATTTCAGATACCGCGGAGTACGGTAACTATCTGTTCTCTTTTGCCGCCGTGCCGATGTTAAAAGAGTTTATGACGACGTTGCAAAGTGGCGATTTAGCGAAGCATGTTCCAGATAGTGGGACAGATAATGCTCAATTGCGTGATATCAATGAAGCCATTCGTCAGCACCCTATTGAGATTGTCGGTAAGAAATTAAGAGGGTATATGACGGATATGAAAAAGATTGCTGTTGCCAACTAATTTTTCGTCGCTCTTTACGCGATAAGTGCGTTGGCTGCACTCGGTTACCCAAGTTACATACTAATGTATGCTCCTTGGGATAACCTCCTTTGCCGCCTTCTTCTCACGCAAATAGCTTAGAAAAATAAGTACTAATATATTTTAAAAGATAAAACAGAATATAAGTTTATTATCTTGAAATAGATAGTTTAGAAAAATAAGTGCTAAATATATTTTAAAAAGATAAAACCACATATCTATCAATTTGATATGTGGTTTTTATTTAAATAAATCAGAATGTGAGCCAGTTCTGTCAAAATGAACAGTATCATTGTCTATTTTATAAATAAGTAGCCAATCAGGTTCGATATGAAGATCTCGACGAGGCTTCCAGTTTCCTGTTAATGGATGATCTTTCAATTGAGCAGGTAGTCGTTTTCCTTGCACTAATAGTAATATAATCTCTTTTAGTTTATTAATATCCTTTCCTCGCTTTTCTGCGAGTTTTAAGTCTTTTTTAAATTGTCCTGAATAACTCACTTTTCGCATTTAGATATCCAATTTTTTGAATAAATCATGGGCATCTTCAGCATAAAAAACATCATCACCTTTATCTGTTTTTGCAAAAGTATTTAATGTTTTTTCATTTGGTTGTGTTTGATTACTTTCCACATAAACTCGAATGAGATCTCTTAAGATTTGAGAGGCTGGTCTGTGTTTATTTCGAGCTATTGCAACAAAAGCCTCTTTGAGCTCTATATCAACTTTAGTGGCTATTAATTCGCTTTTTATACTCATAATACACACCTCCATATTTGTTTGAATATTATACAAAGTAAAACTTTATTAAACAAGGTTAAACTTCCTTTAACTAGAGAAATAAAGCTCAAAAAACTGAACCATTTTCCTATGCGCTTTCTGCTACAATGACTCCCCGTGATATTCTTGGTTAATGAAGTTTGGAAAAAGTATGCGATTAAATCCCGGTCAGCAAAAAGCAGTTGAATATGTGTCAGGTCCTTGTCTGGTCTTGGCGGGAGCCGGCTCGGGTAAAACACGGGTGATAACCAATAAAATTGCTTACCTTATTCGTCAATGCCGTTATTCTGCTAAGCAGATTGCTGCGGTGACTTTTACCAATAAAGCGGCGCGTGAAATGAAAGAGCGTGTTGCTCAAACATTGGGAAAACAAGAGGCGAAAGGATTAATGATCTCGACCTTCCATACATTAGGATTGGAGATTATTAAGCGAGAATACAAAGCATTAGGCATAAAATCCAACTTTTCTTTGTTTGATGATCAAGACCAATCCGCATTATTAAAAGAATTAACGGTAGATTTATTAGAAGAAGATAAAGATTTGCTATCACAGTTAAAGAGTCAAATCTCTAACTGGAAAAATGACATGCTTACACCTGAGCAAGTGATTGGTAGAGCACAATCGCAACAAGATCATACTTTTGCCGAGTGCTTTCGACGTTATGAGCAACATTTACTAAGCTGTAATGTATTGGATTTTGATGACTTAATCAGTAAGCCTACCTTGCTATTACGTACTAATGAAGAAGTAAGGGCGCGCTGGCAACAGCGTATTCGTTATCTGCTGGTGGATGAATATCAAGATACCAATACAAGCCAATATGAGTTGGTGAAATGGTTAGTGGGCGAAAGAGCCCGTTTCACTGTGGTGGGGGATGATGATCAGTCTATTTATTCATGGCGTGGTGCGCGTCCCCAAAATCTGGTGCTATTGCAAAAAGATTTCCCACAGCTAAATGTGATCAAACTGGAACAAAACTATCGCTCATCAGGGCGTATTTTAAAATCAGCTAATATTTTAATTGAAAATAATCCCCATGTATTTGAAAAACGGCTGTTTTCAGAATTAGGTTATGGGGATGAGCTACGAGTATTAACCGCTAATAATGAAGAGCATGAAGCTGAGCGTGTAGCGGGGGAACTGATTGCCCATCATTTTATTAATAAAACTAATTATAAAGATTACGCAATACTCTATCGAGGTAATCACCAGTCGCGTATTTTTGAAAAGTATTTGATGCAAAATCGCATTCCTTATCGCATTTCGGGTGAAACCTCGTTTTTTTCCCGTGAAGAGATCAAGGATATTTTGGCTTACTTAAGAGTGATCACTAATCCGGATGATGATGCTGCATTCTTACGTATCGTCAATAAGCCTCGTCGTGAAATAGGCCCGATGACTATCCAAAAGTTGGGGGAGTGGGCTAAAGTCCGTGATAAAAGCTTATTTAATGCCTGTTTTGACTTGGGATTAAGCCAAACGTTAACAGGGCGAGGTTTAAGTGCATTACAGGCTTTTTCACAGTGGATGGCGCGAATTGTACAACAATCAGAGCGTGAGCCTTTGCTCGCTGTACGTGATTTGCTTCATGAAATGGATTATGAAAGTTGGTTATATGAAACCTCTAGTAGCGCGAAAGCGGCTGAAATGAGAATGAAAAATATTAACCAGCTTTTTTCTTGGATGAGTGAAATGCTTGAGGGGGATGAGTTACATGAACCCATGACGCTCTCTCAAGTGGTCAACCGTTTTACTCTGCGCGATATGATGGAGCGTGGCGAAACCGATGAAGAGTTAGATCAAGTGCAATTAATGACACTTCACGCCTCAAAAGGACTGGAATTTCCACATGTTTTTCTGGTTGGCATGGAAGAGGGGATCTTGCCTCATCAAAGTAGTATCGATGAAGATAACGTTGAAGAAGAGCGGCGTTTAGCTTATGTCGGTATTACTCGAGCACAAAAGACATTAACTTTCACATTATGTAAAGAGCGGCGTCAATACGGTGAATTAATTCGTCCAGAGCCCAGTCGTTTTCTATATGAATTGCCTCAAGACGATCTCCATTGGGATACCAATAAAAAGAAAGTGTTAAGTGCTCAAGAAAAGCAAGAAAAAGGGCAAAAAGGGGTCGCTGGGCTTAAAGCGATGCTGGCGAGACATAAACCTTAGCTGTCTGTCAGTAAAAAATAAAATCCCTTACTTGCATGATAAGTAAGGGATTATTTTGAATCTGGTTAGACGTTTTAACCTATGCGTGAGTTATTTTGCTCTTCAAGCATTAATGGCCAATGAACGTAGCTTTGTAACTGTATCTCTTCATGAAGATTTTCTGCACGTAAAGGATGTTCAGCGATCCATTGATGTGGCAAGGTAATGATTAATTTTTCATCTTCAGTACGTAAACGCAGTGCAGGTAAAGTATCATCTCGACGACGACTGGCAAAAATAATTGCTAGGCGAAGTAAACGTACCAAGCGGTATGCTTGATTTATCGGTAGCGCATTTTGCTGATTCAAAGGTGCGAGATCGATAATTCCCTTCTGATTTCTTAAAAATGAGGCGATTAAACGTCGTTGCGCGGGTGTATAACCAGGTAAATCAAGGTGAGAAACTAAATAACTGGCATGTGAAGGCGCTTGGCGAAAGTCAACACTTAAGCCGATTTCATGTAAGGCACAAGCACTGGAAAGTAGCTCACGACAGCGATTATCTAATTGCCAACTTTTACTGACTTGAATGAAAAAATGCTCTGCTAATTGTTGAACACGATGGGCTTGCTCAATATCAATTTGGAAACGGCGCTGAATATTACGCAAAGTACGTTGACGAATATCTTGCTCAATAGGTAAATGCAACATACCGTAGACTAAGCCTTCACGTAGTGCACCACCGGCTAAGATCATATTTTCAATATGCAGGGTTTCAAAAATAGCGATCAGAATGGCTAATCCGCTAGGGAAAACAAGCGCTCTTTCGAAAGTAAGGCCTTCAATTTCTAACTCTTCAAGCTTGCCACACTCAATGGCTTTTTGTTTCAGTCGCTCTAATTTAGGTAAGGTAATTAATTCATCCATTCCTTGAGCAATCATGATCTCTTGTAATGCTTGAACGGTGCCCGATGCCCCCACACAAACTTGCCAACCTTGTTGGATAAGTTTTTCTGCCACAGGTGCAAGGATAGCTTTTGCTGCCTGTTGTGCTTGAGCAAAGTTTTCTTCTGTTAATGAGCGATCGCTAAAATAGCGCTCTAGCCATGTTACACAACCCATGCTCAAACTCATTAGCTGTGTTGTTTTAGCCCCCGTACCGGTGACTAATTCTGTGCTACCGCCACCAATATCTACCACCAAGCGCTGTTCTGCACCACCCGTTGTATGGGCAACACCACGATAGATAAGGCGTGCTTCTTCCTCACCACTGATAACATGAACCGTATTGCCTAATATTTCAGACGCTTTAGCGACGAAAATATCTGCATTTTTAGCAATACGTAAGGTCGCAGTTGCAACGACTCGGATTTGTTCTGCGGGAATATCTCTGAGATATTCAGAAAACAGTCGCAAGCATTGCCAACCACGCTCCATAGCCTGCTCTGACAGCTCGTTTTCTTTATTTAGGCCAGCAGCAAGTCTGACTTTACGTTTAACGCGAGATAATACTTGGATAGATCCCGCGATTTCACGAACGACTAACATATGAAAGCTGTTAGAGCCTAAATCGATAGCAGCATAAAGTGATGAGGATTTCAGCATAATTTATGAGTGACTCGGGCGTTTATTACGGTTATTACGTTGAGTATTATTTCCTCTACGAGGTGCCGAATTATTACGACGAGGCTGACCTTGACGAGGACGATGACGACGTTTGGGCTCAGGTAAATCAGTTAATAATGCATCACTGTTATATTTACTAACAGGAATAGCATGTTGAATATAGGTCTCAATCGCCGGTAAATTCAACGCGTATTCTTCACAGGCTAAGCTAATTGAGTTACCACTTTTACCCGCACGTCCAGTTCTACCTATACGGTGTACATAATCTTCACAGTCATCAGGTAAATCATAGTTAAAGACATGTGTTACAGAAGGTATATGAAGACCACGAGCTGCAACATCGGTTGCCACAAGAATATCAATATTACCTTGGGTAAAATCTTCTAGGATACGCAGACGTTTTTTCTGTGGCACGTCACCTGTTAATAGACCTACGCGGTGTCCATCTGCGGCAAGATGCGCCCAAATATCATCACAACGATGTTTGGTGTTAGCAAAAATAATACAGCGCTCTGGCCACTCTTCTTCAATTAAGGTTTGCAGAAGACGCATTTTTTCTTCATTAGAAGGATAGAACAGCTCTTCTTTTATGCTAAAACCAGTTTTTTGTTCAGGTTCAACTTCTACATATTCAGGGTTATTCATCTGCTCGAAAGCTAACTCTCTAACACGATATGAGAGTGTGGCGGAAAAGAGCATATTCATACGCTCTGCGGCATTTGGCATGCGACGGAATAACCAGCGAATATCTTTAATAAAGCCCAGATCGTACATTCTGTCTGCTTCATCAAGTACGACAACTTGAATAGCGTTAAGATTAATGTGACCTTGTTTTACATAGTCAATTAAACGACCTGTGGTACCGATAACGATATCTACACCGTTATTTAATACTTTAAGTTGTTCGTCATAGCCATCTCCACCATAGGCTAGACCCATTTTAATACCAGTGCTTTGTGCTAAAGGTTGTGCATCTGTATAAATTTGCACAGCTAATTCGCGCGTTGGCGCCATAATCAGTGCACGAGGTTGATTCTTTTCATGCCCTTCTTTTGCAGGGTGAGTTAAAAGATAATGAAACGTCGAGGTTAAAAACGCCAACGTTTTTCCTGTTCCTGTTTGGGCTTGCCCAGCAATGTCATGACCTTTCACAGTGATAGGTAACGTCAATGCCTGAATTTGTGTACAATTAGAGAACCCTTTTTTCTCAAGGGCTTCTATCACTTTTGGATGCAAGGCGAAGTCGGAAAACTTCTTTTCTGTCAAATATGTTTTGCTCATAATGTAATAGAATATCAGTTATAGGTTGCATTACAAAAGGATATCCGCTGAAATGCTGATAGTCTTTTGTTATTTAATGTTACACTGGTACGGTCAATATTATTCTTTGGAGTAGAACAATGAGCGATAAAATCCTTCACTTATCTGACAACACATTCGATGTTGATGTATTACAAGCAACCGGCCCCGTGCTCGTTGATTTCTGGGCTGAATGGTGCGGCCCATGTAAAATGATTGCTCCTATTCTAGATGAAGTTGCAACAGAATACGCGGGTAAATTAACAGTTGCGAAGCTAAATATCGATGAAAACCCTGCGACAGCACCAAAATACGGTATTCGTGGTATCCCTACACTGATTTTATTCAAAAATGGTGCAGTTGCTGCGACTAAAGTTGGTGCATTGTCAAAAACTCAATTAAAAGAGTTCTTAGACGAAAACATCTAATTTGATTTAAAGCACCAAAATAACGAAGGACGTTTAGTTCTTGTTGGTATTTCTGTTACTGACCGCTAGACGTCCGCTTCGAAGCATGATAAGTTAGCGCCACTTACTTACATAATATAACGGATTTTATTGGTCATATGATATGACATGGTTAATAAGTCTGAGATATTAAATATCAGGTTCAGATTGTTAGAGCTTTGATATAAACTATTTGAATATTGTATTTGAATAAACTATAAGTAATCTGAATTCATCTAACCAGTCCGGTTGTCTTAGAATAATCTATAGTATTCAAGGAATATAATTTTTCTATATATGTTCCTAACCCATAACTGAAAGTACAATCATCTTGTTACGGCAATGGATGTCACTTTCTGGGGACAGTGTTGTGACTGGTCTATATAGCATTAACATGCTTTCTAACATTATCACGATGTTTATACTGATGTTATAAAGTAGTAATCTGTAATTTTACACATGACGAAACTGACAGCGATTCGCTGTTATACTATTCACGTTCATAGTTCGAGAGTTACCCCGAGTTATTAAGAACCCACCATTATGAATCTTACCGAATTAAAAAATACGCCGGTATCAGAACTGATAGCACTTGGCGAAAATATGGGGCTAGAAAACCTAGCTCGAATGAGAAAACAAGACATCATTTTCTCTATCTTGAAGCAACATGCCAAAAGTGGAGAAGATATTTTCGGTGATGGAGTGCTGGAAATACTACAGGATGGCTTTGGCTTCCTACGTTCCTCAGACAGTTCCTACCTTGCTGGCCCAGATGATATCTATGTTTCTCCAAGTCAAATCCGTCGTTTTAACCTTCGCACTGGTGATACCATAGCAGGGAAAATTCGCCCACCTAAAGAAGGTGAACGCTATTTTGCCCTCCTTAAAGTGAATGAAGTTAACTTTGACAAACCAGAAAACGCCCGCAGTAAAATCCTCTTTGAAAACTTAACACCATTACATGCTAATAACCGCTTACGTATGGAACGTGGTAATGGTTCTACCGAAGATTTAACTGCCCGCGTACTCGACTTGGCTGCACCTATTGGTCGTGGACAACGTGGTTTAATCGTTGCCCCACCAAAAGCGGGTAAAACAATGTTGCTACAAAATATTGCGGCCAACATTGCTCATAACTATCCTGACTGCGTATTAATGGTACTTCTTATTGATGAACGTCCTGAAGAAGTCACAGAGATGCAACGTTTAGTTAAAGGTGAAGTTATTGCCTCTACCTTTGATGAGCCAGCATCTCGTCATGTGCAAGTAGCGGAAATGGTTATTGAGAAAGCCAAGCGTTTAGTAGAACATAAAAAAGACGTTATCATTTTATTAGACTCTATTACTCGTTTAGCCCGTGCTTATAACACCGTAGTACCTTCTTCAGGAAAAGTATTAACTGGTGGTGTGGATGCGAACGCGCTACATCGTCCAAAACGTTTCTTCGGGGCTGCTCGTAATGTAGAAGAAGGTGGTAGTTTAACCATTATTGCGACTGCATTGGTTGATACTGGCTCTAAGATGGATGAAGTTATCTACGAAGAGTTTAAAGGTACAGGTAATATGGAATTACACCTGTCGCGTAAGATTGCAGAAAAACGAGTATTCCCAGCAATTGATTACAACCGTTCAGGAACACGTAAAGAAGAATTACTGACATCGCAAGATGAGTTACAAAAAATGTGGATCCTGCGTAAAATTATCCACCCAATGGGTGAGATTGATGCAATGGAATTCCTCATTAATAAATTAGCGATGACAAAAACAAATGAAGAATTCTTCGACTTTATGAAACGCTCATAAAGTGTTATTACAAAATTGAGAGAGACAACAAAAAAAGAAAAAATTGTGTTGATGATAGAAAAATAAGTGATATCACACCAATTTAGAGGTTGTTAAACTCATTTACTTTGTGTAATTAACGATATGATAAAAACGCCACAAGTCAGTGGCGTTTTTTTTACATTGGACTTAGGTCTTTTATTATCATCGCAAAATGATAATTTGGTATGTATATTGCATATTTATAGTTTTAATAAAAATAGCGATAACATCAATAAAAATAGTTAAGGAAAATTTATTATTGATAAAGGGTGGTGGGTTACTGAGTAAACTCGTCGTGGTACAAGCTGGAGAAAGAATAAAAAACACATGGATGGGTAAATAACCAGCTATATTTATTATAGAGAACAGTACTGTGGATATACTAAAAATGAGCACAAATGTTTTTTACGTGTTCCTATTTTCTTTCGCTTTCCTATTTGTAGCTCGTAAGGTGGCAAAGAAGATTGGACTCGTAGATAAACCTAACTATCGTAAACGACATCATGGGTTGATCCCCCTTGTAGGTGGGATTTCAGTCTATTTTGGTATTGTTTTCGCTTTTTATGTTTCAGATATCTACATTCCTCACAAAGAGCTGTATTTGATTTGTGCGGGGATACTTGTTTTTATCGGTGCGCTTGATGATCGTTATGATATCAGTGTCAAAATCAGGGCAACTATCCAAGCGTTAGTGGGTATTGCTATGATGGTATTCGGTGGTTTAAAACTTGAATCACTTGGTCATGCTTTTGGGCCTTGGGATATGCATTTAGGGCCTTTCGGTTATATCGTCACGCTATTTGCTGTTTGGGCTGCAATCAATGCCTTTAATATGGTGGATGGTATTGATGGTTTATTAGGCGGTCTTTCTTGCGTTTCGTTTGGTGCGCTGGGTATTTTACTTTACCAAAGTGGAAGCTCTGCACTTGCTTTTTGGTGCTTCTCATTTATTGCCGCGATTTTACCTTATATCATGTTAAACCTTGGTGTTTGTGGTAAAAAATTTAAAGTCTTTATGGGCGATGCGGGAAGTACGCTAATAGGCTTTACTATTATTTGGCTATTAATTTCCTCTACTCAAGTTGATCCTCATCCAATCAATGCGGTTACTGCATTATGGATCATTGCTATTCCTCTTATGGATATGGTGGCAATTATGTACCGCCGTTTACGTAAAGGAATGAGTCCTTTTTCACCAGACCGTCAACATATCCACCATTTAATTATGCGAGCAGGTTTTACCCCTCGCCAAGCTTTTGTTTTGATCACGCTTGCAGCCGCGGTGTTGGCCGCTATTGGTATTATTGGTGAAAACTTATCTTTTGTACCAGAATGGGTAATGTTGGCATTGTTTTTGCTTGCTTTTGTTATGTACGGTTATTGCATTAAACGCGCGTGGCGAGTCGCTCGTTTTATTAAACGATATAAACGTC
Source organism: Proteus sp. G2674 (assembly GCF_009915195.1). Taxonomy (NCBI): domain Bacteria; kingdom Pseudomonadati; phylum Pseudomonadota; class Gammaproteobacteria; order Enterobacterales; family Morganellaceae; genus Proteus; species Proteus sp. G2674. Next base: position 204,733 of record NZ_JAABLS010000010.1, on the reverse strand, counting down.
GCCTACGTAAAGCGACACAACTTAAGCATTAAATAAGCAGAGGTCTTTTAACGTGATGAACTCGGAAAATAACGTCTCCCGACAGGGGTTTTCACCCGATAATGAACTCGATATTCGAGGTCTTTGTTGTGCACTATGGTCAGGAAAACGCTGGATAATAGGGTTCGCGCTGCTTTTTGCGCTGATTGCATTAGGGACATCTTACTTGATGCAACCTAAATGGAGCGCTATTGCGATGACAGAGAGACCTACTGTGAATAATTTAGGTAGTTATTATTCTCAGTCTCAGTTCTTACGTAATCTTGATACGCAAATTAATCCGTCTGTGACTGTTTCTCAGTTAAGTATCCCTGATGAAGCTTATCAAGAGTTTGTAACACAGATTTCAGCTTTTGATACACGACGTGAGTTTTGGTTGCAAACGGATTATTACAAACAACGTAAAGAAAACGATGCGCAAGCAGATGCGGCATTATTAGATGAGCTCATCAATAATATTCAATTTACACCGGCTGATGAGAAGAAATTGGTTAATGATCAATTGAAACTCATTGCTGAAACGGCCAACGATTCGAGTCAACTGCTCAATGAATATATTGCTTTTGCGAATAAACGTGCCGCAGAGCATCTAAATGAAGAAGTGATTGCCGCATGGGCAACTCGAACACAATCGATGAAAGCTTTAGTGAAACGCCAAGAAATGGCTGCTCAAGCTGCTTATCAACGACAAATTAATTTACTCAAACAATCGATTAAAGTTGCTGAGAAACAAGGTATTTCTCAAAAACAGACCTCGATTGCGATAGATGAATTACCGGATTCGAAGCTGTTTCTACTCGGCGTGCCTTTATTGCAATCACAGTTAGAAACATTAATGGCAACAGGGCCAGATTTTGATAGTGATTATGATCAAAATACGGCAATGTTATCCACCCTCGCGGTAGGTGCTAAATTACAAGATAACTTCCAAACTTACCGTTTCTTACGTACACCTGAAGATCCTGTGAAACGAGATAGTCCTCGCCGTGCCTTTATGATGGTGCTTTGGGGTGCTATTGGTGTTTTAGTGGGCGCGGGTGTGGCATTAGTCAGACGTAGTTCATTAAAAAAATAATCATTATTACCTTTTTATCATTTTAATAATAACGAGACATCAGGTGTATTTTCACCTGATGCCCCTGAGAATAAGGGCATATTGCTTTCCCAAAAATAAGCAATATAACAAAGAAAAAAGAGAGCCACTGTGAAAGTGTTGACTGTTTTTGGCACACGCCCTGAAGCGATCAAAATGGCACCTTTAGTGCACGCTTTAGCAAATGATGATTCGTTTGAGGCGAAAGTTTGTGTTACGGCCCAACATCGAGAAATGCTTGATCAGGTATTAAATCTTTTCGAGATCAAACCAGATTATGATCTCAATATTATGAAACCAGGACAAGATTTAACAGATATAACCTGTCGCATTTTAGAAGGTTTAAAACCTGTTCTAGCGTCATTTCAACCTGATGTTGTGTTAGTACATGGTGATACAACCACCACCATGGCGGCAAGCCTTGCTGCTTTTTATCAACAAATCCCCGTCGGTCATGTTGAAGCGGGATTACGTACCGGTAATCTCTATTCTCCTTGGCCAGAAGAAGCGAATCGGACAATTGCCGGCCATTTGGCGATGTACCATTTTGCTCCCACTGAAACTGCAAAGTTAAATCTGGTGCGAGAAGCGGTTGCGGATAAAAATATTTTTGTTACCGGCAATACCGTTATTGATGCGCTATTTTGGGTTAGCGAGCGAGTGATGGGAAATCAAACCCTGCTCGATGAACTTGCTGTGCAATATCCCTTTATTCAGCCAGAAAGAAAGATGATCTTAGTTACGGGACATCGCAGAGAAAGCTTTGGGGGTGGTTTTGAGCGCATTTGCCAAGCATTAGCAGAGATTGCATTGGCTCACCCCGATGTTGAAGTTGTCTATCCTGTTCACTTGAATCCTAATGTAAGTGAACCCGTAAAGCGTATTCTGCATGGAATTAATAATATTAAATTAATTCAACCGCAAGATTACCTGCCTTTTGTTTATTTAATGAACCACGCTTACCTTATTTTAACTGATTCAGGTGGTATTCAAGAAGAGGCGCCTTCATTAGGTAAACCTGTTCTTGTTATGCGCGATACAACAGAGCGCCCTGAAGCAGTTGAAGCCGGTTCTGTGCGTTTAGTGGGTACAGATACTAAACGTATTGTTAGCGAAGTAACCTCTTTATTGACAGACGAAAACGCATATCACCAAATGAGTAAAGCAACAAATCCTTATGGTGATGGTCATGCCTGCCAACGTATTCTTGAAGCATTGAAAAATAATCAGGTGACATTATGAGTTTTGAAACTATTTCTGTTATCGGCCTCGGCTACATTGGATTACCAACAGCGGCAGCTTTTGCCTCTCGTAAAAAAAGTGTTATTGGTGTGGATGTTAACCAACACGCTGTTGATACCATTAATAAAGGTCAAATTCACATCGTTGAACCTGATCTGGATAAAGTGGTAAAACAAGCCGTTGAAGAAGGGCATTTAAAAGCCTATACCACACCACAACCCGCAGACGCTTACCTTATTGCAGTTCCAACCCCCTTTAAAGGCGAACATGAACCTGATCTGGCTTATGTTGAAGCTGCTGCGCGTTCAATAGCACCTGTACTTAAGAAAGGTGATTTGATTATTTTAGAATCAACCTCACCCGTTGGAACCACAGAACAAATGTCACAGTGGCTTGCGCAGGCACGTGAGGATTTAACTTTCCCACATCAACAAGGTGAAAATGCCGATATTGATATCGCTTATTGCCCTGAGCGTGTATTGCCAGGACAAGTGATGGTTGAACTTATCCGCAATGACCGTGTTGTGGGGGGAATGAACCAAAAATCTTCACAGCGGGCGAGTGAGTTATACAAAATTTTCCTTGAAGGTGAATGTGTTATTACTAATGCCCGTACCGCAGAGATGTGTAAGCTAACAGAAAATAGCTTCCGTGACGTGAATATTGCATTTGCTAATGAGTTATCCCTGATTTGTGCCGACCAAGATATTAATGTGTGGGAGCTAATCAGTTTGGCTAATCGTCATCCTCGCGTGAATATTTTACAGCCGGGTCCTGGTGTCGGTGGACACTGTATTGCCGTTGATCCTTGGTTTATCGTGTCTCAAAATCCTAAACAATCACGCTTAATTCATACTGCCCGTTTGGTCAATGATGGCAAACCTGTATGGGTTATCGACCAAGTTAAAGCCGCTGTGGCGGATTGTTTAACTGAAACCGGTAAACGTGCTAACGAGATCAAAATTGCCTGCTTTGGTTTAGCCTTTAAACCTAATATTGACGATTTACGTGAAAGTCCAGCAATGAATATCACCCAACAAGTTGCTAACTGGCATAGTGGGAAAACATTTGCCGTAGAGCCAAATATTCATGAATTACCGACAAAATTAAAAGGTATCACTGAATTAGTCTCTACAGAGCAGGCATTAAAAGAGGCGGATATTGTTTTAATGTTAGTCGACCATCAACAGTTTAAAGCGATACCTGGTAGCCAAGTTACCCAAAAATGGATTGTCGATACAAAAGGAGTATGGCGTTGAGACGTATTTTAGTTACAGGCGGCGCCGGTTTTATCGGCTCCGCGGTTGTTAGACATATTATTGATAACACCAATGACAGTGTCGTCGTGGTAGATAAACTGACTTATGCGGGAAATTTAGAGTCACTTGCCCCTGTGGCGAACAGTGAACGTTACGCGTTTGAACAGGTTGATATTTGCGATCGCGCTGCACTTGATAGTCTATTTGCGCAATATCAACCAGATATCGTGATGCATTTAGCCGCGGAAAGCCATGTTGACCGCTCTATTGATGGGCCGGCAGCGTTTATTGAAACTAATATTGTTGGTACTTACACCTTATTAGAAGCTGCACGTCATTTCTGGTCAGTATTACCTGAAGATAAAAAAGCGGCATTTCGTTTCCACCATATTTCAACTGATGAAGTGTATGGTGATTTAGAAGGAACGGATGATTTCTTTACTGAAACGACACCTTATGCACCAAGTAGCCCTTATTCAGCTTCTAAAGCATCCAGTGACCACCTTGTACGAGCATGGTTGCGTACCTATGGCTTGCCAACATTGATCACCAATTGTTCAAATAACTATGGCCCTTATCATTTTCCTGAGAAATTAATCCCGCTGATTATTTTGAATGCCATTTCAGGAAAACCACTGCCTGTTTATGGCAAAGGTGAACAAATTCGCGATTGGCTCTATGTTGAAGATCATGCCCGTGCATTGTATTTAGTGGCAACAACGGCCCAACCGGGTAAAACATATAATATTGGTGGTCATAATGAACGCCGTAATATTGATGTAGTGACAACTATTTGTGAATTGCTCGAAGAGTTGCATCCTAATAAACCTGCTGGTGTGGCGAAATATGTTGATTTAATTACCCATGTAAAAGACAGACCGGGTCACGATCTACGCTATGCTATTGATGCCGCTAAAATTGCAGCAGAGTTAGGTTGGAAACCACAAGAGACCTTTGAGTCAGGTATTCGTAAGACGGTATTGTGGTATTTAAATAACCAAACTTGGTGGCAACGAGTACTAGATGGCTCTTATGCAGGAGAGCGTTTAGGACTGGGTGATTGATTACGTGAAGGATAAATGATGAAAGGTATTATTTTAGCGGGTGGCTCTGGTACACGCTTACATCCGATAACGAAAGGGGTATCGAAACAGCTGTTACCTATCTATGATAAACCCATGATCTATTATCCGCTCTCAGTACTTATGTTAGCGGGAATTCGTGATATTTTGATTATCACCACTCCTGATGATCTCACTTCATTTCAACGTTTATTGGGTGATGGCTCTGCATTTGGTGTCCATCTGCAATATAAAGTTCAGCCATCTCCTGATGGCTTAGCTCAAGCCTTTATTTTAGGGGATGAGTTTATTGGTGATGAGCACTGTTGTTTAGTCTTAGGCGATAATATCTATTTTGGTCAAGGGTTTAGCCCCAAACTAAAACAAGTTGCTCAACGTCAGCGGGGCGCAACAGTATTTGGTTATCAAGTGATGGATCCGGAGCGCTTCGGTGTTGTTGAATTTGATGATGATTTCAAAGTGCTGTCAATAGAAGAAAAACCTCAACAGCCTAAATCGAATTGGGCGGTCACTGGGCTTTATTTCTATGATAACCGCGTGGTTGATTTTGCGAAAAAGGTGAAACCTTCTGTTCGTGGTGAGCTTGAGATAACCTCGATTAATCAGATGTATCTTGAGTGTGGTGAGCTTAATGTGGAGCTATTGGGACGCGGTTTTGCTTGGTTAGATACGGGGACTCACGATAGTTTAATTGAAGCCAGTACTTTTGTACAAACCGTTGAAAAACGTCAAGGTTTTAAAGTGGCGTGTCTGGAAGAGATCGCTTGGCGTAATGGTTGGTTAACTGACGAACAAGTCAGAGAAAGCGCAAAATCACTCGCCAAAACAGGTTATGGTCGCTATCTATTGGATTTATTACATGTCCGTCCTCGCCAATATTAATTATCTTGAGTGGGAGAGCGATTTTTTCTCCCTCAATACAGGCCGTCTTGAGTTTAGTGCTCAAGCGCCTGTTTTAACACAAGATAGGCTTGAGCAATTTACGGTTGTTCATGCCAAAGTTGCTTCCTATGATCTTCTACTGATTGATAACTTAACGCAATTAGGATTTCAATTCGCTGAAGGTGAAATAGATTTCAAATTGCCAATTGGCACAGAAAATGCTTGTGGAAATATTGCTGAAATACATTTTCGCACAGCCAATGAAACTGATATCCCATTATTAATGACAACGGCTTCTGCGGCTTTTGTACAAAGTCGCTTTCGAGCGCCATGGTATCAAGAAGGTGATAGCAGCCGTTTTTATGCATTATGGGTAAAAAAAGCGGTTTTAGGCACTTTCGATGATAGCTGTTTATTGACGATGGATCGCGAAAATAAGGTTACAGGGTTTGTAACATTACGTCGGATTTCTGAGAGTGAAGCAAGAGTGGGATTACTTGCTGTAATGCCGAATAGAACAGGACAAGGCATTGGTAAGCAACTGATGTCGGTGGCGAAGTATTGGTGTCAACAGCAAGGTCTATCAACCCTCTATGTTGCAACACAAATTAGCAATATTGCAGCTTCGCGTTTATATACACAAAGCGGTGCTTTAATTGATAGCACTACTTATTGGTTATACAGGGGATAATATGATTCCGTTTAATAAACCACCCGTTGTTGGCACAGAATTAGAGTATATGAAACAGGCGATGGAAAGTGGCAAGCTCTGTGGTGATGGCAACTTCACAAAAAAATGTGAAAAGTGGTTAGAAGAACAATTTCATTGTCATAAGACGCTGTTAACACCTTCTTGTACAGCATCGTTAGAAATGGCGGCTATCCTTCTGGATATCAAACCCGGCGATGAAGTGATTATGCCGAGTTTCACTTTTGTTTCGACTTCGAACGCCTTTGTTTTACGTGGTGCAACTATTGTGTTTGTCGATATTCGTCCAGACACCATGAACCTTGATGAAACAAAAATTGAAGCGGCGATTACGGAGAAAACGCGTGCGATAGTGCCCGTTCATTACGCAGGTGTTGCCTGTGAAATGGATACCATTATGGCGATCGCCAAAAAGCATAACCTGTTTGTCGTTGAAGATGCTGCGCAAGGGGTAATGTCGACTTATAAAGGTAAAGCTTTAGGAACTATCGGTCATATTGGTTGCTATAGCTTTCATGAGACGAAAAACTATTCATCAGGTGGTGAAGGTGGGGCAACACTGATTAACGATCCTGCTTTAATTAATCGTGCGGAAGTGATCCGTGAAAAAGGCACCAATCGTAGTCAATTTTTCCGTGGGCAAGTTGATAAATACACTTGGCGTGATATTGGCTCTAGCTATTTGCTGTCTGATTTGCAAGCCGCTTATCTTTGGGCGCAACTCGAACAAGCCGATAAAATTAATGAACGTCGTTTAGCATTCTGGCAAATCTATTACGATGCATTAACGCCGTTAGCCGAACAAGGTTTGTTAACATTGCCTGTTGTACCAGACGGTTTAGAGCATAATGCCCATATGTTCTATATTAAACTTAATGATATAGAGCAGCGTACGGCTTTTAATGAGTATATGAAAGCACAGGGCGTCTTAACGGTATTCCACTATGTATCACTGCATACGAGTCCTGCCGGAATGAAGTTTGGTCGTTTTGATGGTAAAGATATTTTCACTACACAAGAGAGTGAACGCTTGGTGCGCTTACCGATGTTCTACAACATGACTGAAGAAGAGCAGCAAACCGTTATTCATCATATTCGTCATTTCTTTGCTTGATATGTCGTTAGCTAAAGCTTCAATTTGGACAGCAGGGTCAACCTTGATAAAAATCGGGGCTGGCCTGTTGGTCGTAAAGTTATTGGCGGTCTCCTTTGGTCCCTCCGGAGTGGGACTTGCGGGTAACTTCCGCCAATTAATTACCGTTCTTGGTGTGCTGTCAGGGGCGGGTATTTTTAATGGTGTAACAAAATTGATTGCGCAATATCAAGATGATGCATTACAACGCAAAAATGTGTTGGGTACATCATCATCAATGATATTGCTGTTTTCTACACTACTTGCCATTTTATTTCTTATTTTTACCACACCAATTAGTCGCGTTTTATTTGGTGATGACTATCTGCAATATCTAGATATTGTCAGAATGGTTGCCTTTATTCAGATGGGGATTGCCTATGCCAACTATTTTCTGGCGATATTAAAAGGTTATCGAGATGCATCTGGAAACGCTTTAGCGATTATTGCGGGAAGTTTAATTGGTGTTATTGCCTATTATCTCTGTTATCTCATTGCAGGTTATCATGGTGCATTAATTGGCTTAGCTTTAGTACCTGCACTGATTTTATTGCCAGCGATGGTTATCTTAATAAAACGTAAGCGCTTTGCTCTGAGTGAATTAAAACCAAGTTGGGATAAGGCTATCGCCAATCATCTTGGTAAATTTACCATTATGGCACTACTGACTTCTATCACTTTACCCGTCGCTTATATCATGATGCGTAACTTGTTAGCAGAACATTATAGCTGGGATGATGTTGGCATTTGGCAAGGAGTTAGCAGTATATCGGATGCTTATCTACAATTTATTACAGCATCATTTTCTGTTTACTTATTACCCACACTTTCACGATTAACGCAAAAAAATGAGATAGCCAAAGAGATAACCAAGTCACTGAAATTCGTCTTGCCAGCGGTGGCAGTGGCTAGTTTTATGGTTTGGTTATTGCGAGATTTTGCCATTTGGTTGCTATTTTCTGAAAAATTTATCGCTATGCGAGAGTTATTTGCTTGGCAACTGGTTGGTGATGTGTTGAAAGTAGGGGCTTATGTTTTTGGCTATCTGGTGATTGCAAAGGCTGCTTTGCGTTTTTATATTCTGACAGAAGTGAGCCAATTTGCCTTATTAACGCTTTTTTCACGTTGGCTTATTCCTGAACATGGTGCTTTAGGTGCAGCTCAAGCCTATATGGCAACCTATATTATTTACTTCCTTCTCTGTAGTTCTGTTTTCGTGATTTATTGCAGGCGCAAATGACAACTTTGATTTACGTACTAGGTTCAGACATTGTGCATCATAACAACACAATGTTACGCTTTTTTAACGACCACCTCGTGACTGAGGCGGCATTAACGTATAAACCTCGTTTTATCGTTGCCAGTAAAGATAACTCGTTATCATCACTTTATCCTCATTTAGAGATTGAGTGTTTAGCGGATAAAAAACAAGTCGCGCAGAGAGTGGTAGCATTAGCTAAAGCAGATAGAAAACAACGTTTTCTATTTCTGGGGCAATTTAATGCGCCTATTTGGCTTGCTTTATTGATGGGCAAAATTAAACGTCATCAATTCTGGTGGCATATTTGGGGTGCTGATCTTTATCAGGATGCTAAGCAATTAAAATTTAGACTGTTTTATCTATTGCGTAAACTTGCGCAAAAACGGGTTGGACGTGTGTTTGGTACACGGGGTGATCTAAATTATTTTGCTCAATCAAATGTTAATATCCCCGCGAATTTGCTCTATTTCCCAACAAGAATGGATCCGGCGTTGACGCTTACAGAAAAGAAGGCCGTTGATCCTCAGCATATTACCATTGTATTAGGTAACTCAGGCGATAAATCTAACCGCCATATCGATGCTTTAAATGCGATTGCTGAACAATTTGGTCATAAAGCAAAAGTGATCATTCCTATGGGATATCCCGCTAATAACGAGGATTATATTCAGCAAGTATCTGATGCAGCGACAAACTTATTTCCAACAGAACACGTTGAGATATTACGACATAATCTTGCCTTTGATGATTATCTCGCACTCTTAAAAACCTGTGATTTAGGTTATTTTATTTTCCAACGTCAGCAGGGTATTGGTACGTTATGCCTGTTGATCCAATTTGGGATCCCTTTTGTGATTAGCCGTCAAAATCCATTTTGGCAAGACTTAACAGAGCAAAGTGTTCCCGTTTTCTTCTCTGGTGATAAACTTGATGTGGCGTTAATTGAAGAAGCGCAACGTCAATTATTGCTACTGGATAGGAAGAATATTACCTTCTTTGCACCTAACTTTATCCAAGGTTGGAAGCAATTGATTGAGATGAGCACAGGAGACACCCAATGACATTGGCGCAATTGGGGGGATTAACCCTTGTCTACTTTATCTCGTTGGGGTTTATTTTATTACTGACCTACCAAGAGTTTCGTCGGGTACGCTTTAATTTTAATGTCTTCTTCTCCATGCTTTATTTGCTGACATTCTATTTTGGCTTTCCATTAACTTGTTTATTAGTCTTTCAGTTTGATGTGGCAGTTGTTCCTGTCGATGCCTTATTACACGCTCTATTAGCCGCTACTAGCTTTTATGCGATTTATTATGTCACTTATAAGGTAAGACTAAGAAAAGCCACTAGCGAGCCTTCTAGGCCGTTATTTACGATGAATCGGGTAGAGACTAACCTAACTTGGATACTGTTAGCGTTAATTGCTATCGTTACTGTGGGCATATTTTTCTTACAAAATGGCTTCTTACTCTTTAAGTTGAAAACATATAGCCAAATTTTTTCAAGCCAAGTATCAGGTGTGGCGCTAAAACGCTTTTTCTATTTTTTTATTCCTGCAATGCTGGTGGTCTATTTCTTAAAGCCCACACAACAACGTTGGCTTTTTTTCCTTTGTGCGACGGTCGGCTTTGGTATTTTGACCTATGTTATCGTCGGGGGAACACGCGCAAATATCATTATTGCGTTTGCACTATTTTTATTTATTGGCATCGTACGTGGTTGGATAACCTTATGGATGTTAATTGCTGCAGGTGTGATGAGCATTGTCGGTATGTTTTGGTTAGCACTAAAACGTTACGGGCTTGATGTCAGTGGTGCCGAAGCTTTTTATACCTTTTTATATCTGACTCGCGATACCTTCTCTCCTTGGGAAAATCTTGCATTATTGTTGAATAATTACGACAAAATCGAGTTTCAAGGACTCGCACCTATTATTCGCGATTTTTATGTGTTTATCCCTTCATGGGTTTGGCCACAAAGACCAGATGTCGTACTAAATTCAGCAAACTATTTTACTTGGGAAGTGCTTAATTATCATGCAGGACTTGCCATTTCACCAACGTTAATTGGCTCCTTGGTGGTGATGGGGGGCGTTGTATTTATCCCCTTAGGCGCGGTGGTTGTTGGGCTTATTATTAAGTGGTTTGATTGGCTCTATCAGCAGGGGTTAAATGAACACAATCGCTACAAATCTGCCATTCTTCAAGCATTTTGCTTTGGTGCTATTTTTAACATGATTGTTTTAGCGCGTGAGGGCGTTGATTCGTTTGTGTCTCGCGTGGTCTTTTTCTGTTTAGTATTTGGTGCCTGTTTAATTGCAGCCAAACTCCTGTATTGGTTATTTGAAAGTGCAGGATTAGTTCGTCACTATGTTATTAATCAAGTGCGCAATAAACCTCGTTTAGAACAAAAGGAAAAGTAATGGATACAAATTCAATTCCGAAGTATTCCATCCGTGGGCACAATATCTGGGGATTTAAAGATATGGCGCATTTTTTGGATTATCTTTATCAAGGTGCGCAAATTAAAAGTGGCTCTTTAATTGCGATTAATGCAGAAAAAATCTTAACCGCAGAAACAGATAAAGGCTTAAATCAGTTATTAGATGAAGCGGATTATTTGTACGCCGATGGCATTAGTGTTGTTCGCGGCATTCGACGTAAATATCCTGATGCACAAGTATCTCGTATTGCGGGAGCTGATTTGTGGGAAGCTTTAATGGAGCGTGCCGGAAAAGAAGGCACACCGGTCTTTTTAGTTGGTGGCAAACCTCAGGTATTGGCGCAGACGGAAAGTAAATTAAAGGCACAATGGAATGTGAATATTGTCGGTAGCCAAGATGGTTACTTTACGCCACAAGATAGAGATGCACTTTTTGAACGTATCAAAGCTTCTGGGGCAAAGATCGTGACCATTGCCATGGGCTCACCTAAGCAAGAGCTATTTATTCGTGCTTGTCGGCAAGTACACCCAGACGCGTTATATATGGGCGTAGGTGGCACTTACGATGTTTTTACAGGGCATGTTAAGCGTGCGCCAAAAGCATGGCAAAACTTAGGCCTAGAATGGTTATATCGTTTACTGTCACAACCTAGCCGGATCAAGCGCCAATTTAAGTTATTAAAATTTGTTGGTTATTACTATTCCAATAAATTGTAAGTTGCGTGAGTATTTTTTGTCGGCAATAAGTGTTAAATAGCAAAAATCGCAATCTTTACTGGTATCTTGATTGTTTGATTATTATACTAATGGGGCGTTGAGTGGGTAAAAACGCTCCATTTATCGACGAAATGCACAAACTATCGTCAAACAAACTTTTTTTTTCAAAAAGCACTAGACAGACAGTGTGTAAATCCGTACTATCCTCTCCCGCAACGGCGTGAAGCGCCCGTAGCTCAGCTGGATAGAGCGCTGCCCTCCGGAGGCAGAGGTCTCAGGTTCGAATCCTGTCGGGCGCGCCATTAAAGCGTGCTAAGAGTTACGGTGAAGAGCGTTGTTGTAGAAGTAGTAAGATAGCTGTTATGGTGGCTATAGCTCAGTTGGTAGAGCCCTGGATTGTGATTCCAGTTGTCGTGGGTTCGAGTCCCATTAGCCACCCCATCTTATCTTAGTTTTTGTTTATGCGAGGGTGGCGGAATTGGTAGACGCGCTAGCTTCAGGTGTTAGTGTCCTAACGGACGTGGGGGTTCAAGTCCCCCCCTTCGCACCATAAACAAGATAAGAGCAGTCATTCAGACGGCGAGTAGCGCAGCCTGGTAGCGCAACTGGTTTGGGACCAGTGGGTCGGAGGTTCGAATCCTCTCTCGCCGACCAATAAGAAAAAGCCTCGATATATATCGAGGCTTTTTTGCATTTATTATCAAGCTATTGACAGCGATATTGTCTTATTTCATTTATATTGTTGTATCTTCCTTCTGTCCTTTCTCTTTTGTCCTTTTGCTACTGTCCTAAGCACAATAGACCGTTTATCTATGATTCATGATTAAAGCAGGTTGTTGGCTCTTTTAGTTTAAAAAGGGAGATCATTAGGCTATTTGTTTACAGGGCAGTGTAAGTATATTAGTTAAAGATTATTAATAATTTGTATTACCGCCTGATTTTATACTACATAAAAAGAGCATCATGAGAAAGTTAAATGATTTATGTAACCGTATGAATTTAAATGAAATATTTTTTATTGTCGGTAAAAAACAACACATGGTAAATTTGATGTCGCTAAAAGGTGACATATAACTCAATGATTTTTATATATTATATACTGGTGTTAGCTTAACTGTCGTGAAACAGAGACGAGTTAGCAAATTTATTTTTTCTTTTTTATTTAACAATAGCCTGATAAAAATACGCTCTCTGATCTTTTATATTTTAAATACGCCATAAAGGTGAAGGCGCCTAAAAAATTCAATTAGTTAGTTTTATGCTGTTTGGGAATTAATTTTTTATTGGCGGAAAATACAAGTTGGCACGCTAAATGCATTACTTATTCTGTAGATGCTCATTCCACTCCTTATGACAGCATATGTCTTCATAAACCTAGGAATGATGCAGAGCCGATTATCGGTGCCTACGTCCACGTTATCGATGAAACACCATTCATCACCAACAGGACGAAACGTTGAGTGAGGCACCATCCGTCTGTAGACCTGATTGTATATTTTATGCACCTGTATTTTTTAATACGGGTGTTTTTTTGTCTGTTTTTTATCTCATCCCTTTTGAATTGATAACACTATCACGCTATTATCCAGCGCAAGGGTAAATAGAGGGTGGCATCACGATGATAAATAACCAAAAAGCGTATCTTGCGCAAGAAAGGCTCTTTTTGATAGATAAGTTTGGCCCATTGCTGTTTTTTTTGATCCCGCTGATCATGCTGATTATCGGTGGAAAATCATGGGCGAAGTATGTTGCTTTTCTGTGTCAGGGGATCGCACTGATTTATATCGTGGTGTTTTACCAAGCAAGAAAATATTATTTGTCATTTCAACATGAAAATAACAAAGGGATACCTTATCGTTTTTATCGTATCGCTTGGGTCTATTTATTTTTAATTTTGTGTCTTGAAGTAGTACTACTGGTTCAACACGCTTTTTAAAAGTAATAAAAAACCCTCAATTTTGTGTTTGAGGGTTTTGGTCAATAAATGAAATGATGTATTTATTGCAGTGCTTTATTTGTTTTAGGCTCGTCAAAAATAACAGAGTCTTTTTTTAACGTCATTAATAGCGCATCTTTGCGTACTTTGGCTGACTCAACTGATTTATTCTGTTTATCTAGCACATCAGCCAACCACGCAAAATCATGAACATCTGGACGCTGTTTTAATGCATTGCGAAATGCTGTTTCTGCTTGTGCCCATTGCCCTTGTTGCATGGCAATTTGACCGACGGTGCTATTGAGTAATGGTGTCGGACCATGTTGTTTAATTAGTGAGTTAAGCACTTTTAAAATTGAGTCTGGATCGCTGTTTTTTAAGCGCGGTAATAATAAGATCAGGCGTTCATCATAGTGACGTTTGATCCCATCTAAAATGATCGTCTGCGCAGTTTGCGGATCGTTGCACTCAATAAGGTGTTCTGCTAATACAAATCGTAGTCCATTATCATGTTGGATCTTACGAGGCTGTGCCTTCCACCAATTTTTCAGTCCATCACAACCATTTTCGGACATCTTCTGTCCCATCAGCCCAATATAGGCTTGTTGACGTAATTGCTCTAATTCATCATCTGTATGTAGGGCTATTTTCTGCATTGAAGGGATGATATCAAGTAGTGCTTGCCAAGCTTCTGTACGTATATACGCAGTTTCTGCTAAGCGTAATACTTCCGGATGACGAGGCACTTGATTGAGTAATTCATCGACCCCAGTACGAGCAGCATGGTTTTCATTTTGTGCCAGTAAAATGCGCACTCGGGTAATATCAACGGGTAACTGATTGGTATCAGCAAGCTCAGAAGCACGCTCCAGATGTTGCTGTACTCTAAACTCATCACCCCGTTGTTGTGCTGCTTCTGCTGCTAGTAAATAGTTTACTACAGGTTGTTCCGCATAATCGGCATTGCGGCTCATCAGCTTTTCTACTTGTTTAAAATCACCTTCCGCAAGTTTCATTAATGCTAACCGTGTTTGTTTACGTGCTCGGCTGCGTTTGCGCAAAGAGAACCAACTATAGGCTTTAGAGCCTGTACCAATAAAACGACGATAACACCAGCCAAGCAAGAGCAATATCAGTTGCAGTAAGACAAACATGATCACAAGACTGGTAACGCTAGTTTCAATATCCCAATTATCGGTTTGTATAAAGACATAACCTTGATGACCCGCTAATACAGGCCCGAAGATTATCCCGGCAATCAATACCACAAATAGGAGTAAGATCTTGAACATAAATTTATTCTCCTTGTGGTGCTACGGTTGTTGATGTCGTTGTTCCTGATGTTGCACTATCTTGTGCTGCATCAACCGCATAAGGGGCTTGTGTAGCTTCGGCATCTTTGGCTTCAACCGCTTCTGGCTGTGATGTCTCGTTTTGGGTCAGCAAATTACGGATCTGCTTTTCTACTCGTTTTTCTAACAGAGAGAGGCTTTTTAATTCTGTTGGCATTGCGAGAGTAATAGGCTGCTTTTCAAGCTCATTAATACTGTCTAAGAAAGCCGTTGTATTCGGATCGGTGGTATCAAAATAGGCGCGTACCCAAGTAGATACCGCTTCTAATGATTGTTGATAAATCTCTGTTTGATGGCGAGGCACCGCTTGAGATGCAATTAATAAACGAGAGCGGATATTTTCTCGCAGATAAATATCTTGGTTTGGAGCTAATAGTGGAATAGCGGTACTGTCTCGACGACGGATAGTAATAAAGTCATCCATAAAGCTTTTCCAGCTTTTACTGAGGTTTTGCTTCCAGTCAGAAAGCGAGCCTGAAATGGCTTCATCATTTTTATCCATCGGTGAGCCATCACGCTCAAACCCAGATAAGCGTAGGTTATCAACCTGATTAGCTAACTGATTTAATTGTAAAATAGTACCATCATTATCAATTTTGCTCAGCGCGGCTAAGTTGCCAATATCTTCATTAATGGCGCGGCGGATGGCCAATAAGCTTGGGTCATTCATTTCTGCTAAGCTACTATCTGCACCTTTTAATAAACTTACCGCTGTGACGACATCTTGGTCATTCCATAATTTGCGGCCCGCCATTTTTACCATAAAATCAGCTTGCGCTAATAGCCAGCTCTTTACATCTGCACTTGAGATAGCAGCAAATTGCGTTTGTAAATTTTGGATTTGACGCTCAGTAACTTGGCGTTCATTTTGCAGTTTATCAATAGTGAGTTTTTGTGAGTTAAACTGACTGTCAATATTGTCAAAACGTTGTTGATAAGTATCTTGCAATTGTTGTAATTGTGCCAATTGTGATTTTAGCGATTGGTTTTCTGTACTTAGTTTAGTCGCTTGTTGAGTGGTGTAATAATAAAGACCACCACCGATTGCCAGAATAACGAGGATCGCAACGGCACTCCCTATCAAACCTGAACGCTTATTGTTTACAGGTTTTACTTCTTGATAGCGGATATCGTCATCAGCCTTTGATGTACCATTCTGCAAGTCATTTTCATTCGTATTTTTCTGTTCCGTCATATCGGCGTCTCATTTAAGTTCTATATTAATGCATGAAATAAAGCATCATTATTGGCACTTTCAGCAACGGTTATTTTTTTAAAGCCTAATGTGCTAGCTATTGTTGCTAATCGTTTACTGACCACCACTAAATGACTGTCTAACAGCCATGCTTTTTCAGATCCAGCGACTAGATAAAAGAGTTGTTGCAACATTTCGCCACTGGTGACCACAAAGGTATCCACTTGGGCATTTTTCCACTTTAGCGCAAACTCTTCAGATACATAATCAATAAATAGACGCTGATAACATTCACATTCATCAACAATTGCACCGCGTTGACGTAATGTTGTGGCAAGTAGTTCGCGACCACCATTGCCTCTTAGTAGTAGTACTCGCTTGTTTTCTATTTGTTGAAGTGAAGACAAGGCCAGTAGGTCTTCACTGGTTTCTCCAAGTTCTGGATAATGTATAGAATGTCCTGTTAATTGCTGAAACTCTTCAGCGGTGCTTTGACCTATTCCATAATAGAATAGCGTATCTGGCCATGATTGTTGTAATTGATTTAGTTGCCAGTTTGCGTACCACACCGCATTTTTAGAAAGTAAAAAAAGGTAATCACCCGTACTTAGCTTATTTAATTTGCTTTCTAATATGGAAAGCTCTTTACCCGCGGCTATTTCTATTAAAGGTGCATGAAAAGCATGCTTTCCCGCATCAATTAAGCGTTGCGTAAGTTGTTCTCCTGCTGGGCTAGGACGAGTGATTAAAATACTCATATTGCTGTATTACCTTGATATACAGCGGTTAAAATCTCTCTAGCTCCTTTATCTAGTAGCTCTTCGGCAAGAGAAATACCAGCTTGCTCTGCATCTTCAGGTGATACTAAGCGTTCGCCACGTAAAATAGTTTCACCATCAGGGGAGCCAACTAATGCTCGTAGCCAAATTTTGCCGTTTTGCCAAATTGCATAACTACCAATAGGTACTTGGCAACCCCCCTCAAGGCGAGTGTTCATCGCGCGTTCTGCTTTTACACAAGTTGCAGTATCTGCGTGGTTAAGAGCGGCTAATAAGGCTTGAGTATCATGATCATCTAAGCGACACTCAATGCCAACGGCACCTTGTCCTACCGCAGGAAGAGATTGTTCCGCAGACAAAGAAGAACGAATACGCTCAGTTAATTTAAGACGTTTTAAGCCCGCGACAGCAAGAATAATAGCATCATAGTCGCCATTATCGAGTTTACTTAAGCGGGTTCCTACATTACCGCGTAAATCACGAATAATTAAATCGGGGCGCAGTGCTTTTAATTGGCATTGGCGACGTAGGCTTGAGGTACCAACGACACTTCCGGCTGGCAGTTGTTCTAATGAATCATAATGATTAGAGACAAAGGCATCACGGGGATCTTCTCGCTCACAAATCGTCACCAATCCCAGACCTTCAGGAAAATCAATGGGGACATCTTTCATTGAATGTACGGCAATATCAGCACGAGAGCTGAGTAGTGCAAGTTCTAGCTCTTTGACAAATAACCCTTTACCACCCACTTTTGCTAATGGGGTATCTAAGATGATATCGCCTTTCGTGACCATCGGTACTAATTCAACGACTAAGCTCGGATGAGCGATTTGTAGTTGTTCTTTAACATAAAGCGCTTGCCACATAGCAAGAGGGCTTTGGCGTGTAGCAATACGGATGGTACTTTTTGACATAATATTATTATCTCTTCCGAGCGAGTTAGCATAATTTCTGTTTATAAATAAGGCTTTGTTTTAACACTTTAAGGTTCATTTTTCCAGTTAAGGCGTGGTGTGGTAGGGAAACAATGAATCATAAAGAGGTTTTAAATCAATATTAGTGAGATAAAAAATAAAAAAAGGGAATTACAAATAGTAAAAATCGTTATTTTTATATTTTTACTGTTTTATATCTATATAAAAAGTGTGGTTATTTACAATATTTAAACATTAAATTAATTTATTTAACAATACTAAGAGGAGAGAAAGGAATGACTTACAGAATTTTCTGAACACATTGATAAAACAACCATTATTTTAATGTGACCCTTTTCTATCTATTTTTTCTATAATATAAAACTACCCAAAAAATTAACAAAAATATTAATTAATAAAAAAGAAATAAAATAATTAAATAAATAATGAAAATTTAAATTTTATTTAAATAGACAATGATGAAGTTTGAATATGTCTTTAATTAATTTTATTGTTTATATTGTTATTATTTACTTATTTTTATAGATAATTCATAAAAAAAAGCAATACTATATATAGTTATTATATATCAATGGGTTATGTTTATTTTTATTTTTTTACTCTTTTTTAGGTAAAGGTAAGTATTTTTTTCAACTTGTTATCACAAGGTAACTCGTCGATTTTAGCTGTTTTATGGCCGATCAACACTTTTTTCTATATGTTTTCTCTATAAGTAAAATAGACTATCTCTATGATATAAAAGTCATTATTTGCTCTGCTTTATACGATTAAGCGACTAAAAAAGCAATTTAGATCTTGGTGCTATATTTTGAGATCCTCTTTACGCCTTGCTTGCAAGGTGTTAAATTGATCACGTTTCCGAGATTTTGTTAGTAAAGTTTTATCTATTAATAATTGAATAATTAAAGCTCGGTAATTTATAAACTCAGATTCTACTATTTTCTTAGTATTGTTCAGGCGAAACTCTTGTATCTTTATATTGAAACACTGAAGCAACGGCTGGATGCGATTAATCAACTCAGGCTGGAACGTGCATTTGCATCGATGAGTGATGTGTTTAAACAGGTGTATGGTTTAATTCCTGTTTTACTGCATTACCACCACCCTCAGTTGCCAGGCTATATTCAAGGAAATGTCCCTCATGGTACATGTTTCTTTGAACCTGATGACGTGCAACGTCAATGGGTCAATAAGCTGACTAATGCATCATGTGATGAGCCAATGAATGGATACACCAGCGGAGAGTTACCTATTACGGGTATCTATTCGATGGGAAGTACTTCCTCGATTGGGCAAAGTCACTGCTCCGATATTGATATTTGGGTCTGTCACCAATCTTGGCTGGACCAAGATGAGCGTGCGCGTTTACAACGTAAATGTTTACTGATAGAACAATGGGCGGGAGAATTAGGTATTGATGTTACTTTTTTCTTAATTGATGAGAATCGCTTCCGTCATCATGCAAGTGGTAGCTTAGGTGGGGAAGATTGCGGCTCAACTCAGCATATACTGTTACTTGATGAGTTCTACCGTACCGCTGTTCGCCTTGCAGGTAAACGTTTGTTATGGACGATGGTACCAGTAGAAGAAGAGTACCATTACGATGAATATGTTAATTCACTCTATGCCCAAGGTGTATTAACGCCCAATGAATGGCTTGATTTAGGTGGATTAGGTGAGCTTTCTGCCGAAGAGTATTTTGGTGCAAGCCTGTGGCAACTCTATAAGAGTGTTGATTCACCTTATAAAGCCGTATTAAAAAGTATTTTATTGGAAGCCTATTCCGCGGATTACCCTAATGGCAAATTGTTGGCATTAGAAATGAAACAGCATCTTCATCGTGGTGAAATCGTAAATTACGGTTTAGATGCATATTGTATGATGCTTGAGCGTGTAACTCGCTATTTAGTTTCGATTAATGATTTAACCCGCCTTGATTTAATCCGTCGCTGTTTCTACCTGAAAGTTTGTGAAAAACTATCTAATGAAAAAAATGAGAATGAACCTGCAGGTTGGCGACGCCAAGTATTATCTCAGTTAGTCACGCAGTGGCAGTGGGATCACGAACGTTTAGCGATATTAGATAATCGTGATAGCTGGAAAATAGAGCGCGTTCGTAACGCACATAATGAATTATTAGATACGATGATGCAAAGCTATCGTAATCTTATTCGTTTTGCGCGCCGTAATAACTTAAGTGTCAGCGCTAGTCCACAAGATATTGGTGTATTAACACGTAAGCTTTATGCCGCTTTTGAAGCACTACCGGGTAAAGTAACCCTGGTTAATCCACAGATTTCTCCTGATTTATCCGAGCCTCATTTAACCTTTATCTATGTGCCACCAGGACGCGCTAATCGTAGTGGTTGGTATCTTTATAATCGGGCTCCTGATTTTGCACATATTGTTGGTCATCAACCGTTAGAATATAACCGTTACTTAAATAAATTAGTGGCGTGGTCTTATTTTAATGGGTTACTTACTAAAGATTCACAGGTTTATATTCATCAAGGTGACTCCTCTTGTGATGAAATTAAACTTCATGAATTAGTGCGGGATATCTCGAGTCATTTTCCTATTCGTTTACCTGCCCCGACGCCTAAAGCACTGTATAGCCCTTGTGAAATTAGACATTTAGCCATTATTGTCAATTTAGAAGTCGACCCAACAGAGCGTTTTTCTGATCAAGTAGTGCATTTTGATTTTAGAAAGTTGGATGTATTTAGCTTTGGCGAGGAAGAGCAATGCTTAATTGGTAGTATCGATTTACTCTATCGTAACTCTTGGAATGAAGTGAGAACGCTGCATTTTAATGGTACGCAATCGATGTTGGAATCGTTAAAAACTATTTTAGGTAAAATGCACCAAGATGCGGCCCCACCTGCTTCGGTTGAAGTTTTTTGTTATAGCCAGCATCTACGTGGTTTAATTCGCACCCGTGTTCAACAGTTAGTCTCAGAATGTATTGAATTGCGTTTATCAACCAATAGATTAGAGCCTGGGCGTTTTAAAGCATTACGTATTGCAGGGCAAACATGGGGATTGTTCTTTGAACGTCTTAATGTTTCTGTGCAAAAGTTGGAGAATGCCATTGAATTTTATGGTGCTATTTCATACAACAAATTGCATGGATTACCCGTTAAATTAGGCAAAGATGCCCGTTATCTGCCCGCTGTAATTGATGGTTTTGCTTGTGAAGGGATTATTCAGTTCTTCTTTGAAACAACAGAGGATAATAATGTCTTTAATATCTATATCTTAGATGAAGCTAATCGAGTGGAGATTTATTCTCACTGCGAAGGCAGTAAAGAAGAGTTAGTAAAAGATGTCAGCCGTTTTTACTCTTCATCTCATGATCGCTTTACTTATGGCTCAAGCTTTATCAACTTCAATTTGCCACAGTTTTATCAAATCGTGAAAGTGGATGGAGCAACGCAAGTACTGCCTTTTGCTGGGGGATCGTTTGGTAAGCTAAGTGATCTAGGTAAAACAGCGCCAAAAGAAGAGATGAGTACTAAGCCTATTCAAGGATTTAATGACTATCAGGCTGTACATCATCACTGATAATCGACACGGCAAAACCGATAGAGAAGTGATGGGGACTTTCCAGCACCCATCACTTAGTTGTCTGTGTTAAAAAGAAAATGCTTCACCACTTTGTTCGCTGATTGCTTGAGCCAACATGGTTAAAAATTCCCCGCCACTACGATCGCAAATCCACTGTGTACCTTTCCAATCAAAATGATAACCGCCAGAACGCGTTGCTAACCATACTTGATGAAAGGCTTCCTGACGATTAATGATAATTTTACTATGATTTTCAAAGGTTAATGTCATTACGCCACCATTGATTTCACAATCAATATCCGCATCACCTTCATAATTATCAATGGTTTGTTCTATTTCTGACATCAATTCGTCAGCTAATTGGTGAAATTCACTATCGTTCATCTTCATTTTCCTATTTGCTTTTCGAGATCTAACTGCGATTATAGAGGATATTAACCAAATTAATGATAGGCAGATTTCGAATGAAAACGTATTTACGTTGCACCCTTGCTATAATAACACTGATTTCTCTTTCTGGTTGTGGCTTGAAAGGCCCTCTCTATTTCCCGCCTGAAGATACTCAGGCAAATATGACTCAGTCATCCCAGCCAACCCAGCAAGTTGAGACTTCCTCAACACAAAACAATTAGTCAATATTAGAAACGGGACACCCGTTTCAGGCAGGGTTAAGATGCAATTTTCAAAAATGCATGGGTTAGGCAATGACTTTATGGTTGTTGATGCTGTTACCCAAAATGTTTATTTTTCACCAGAATTAATTTGCCGGTTAGCCAATCGACATACTGGTGTTGGGTTTGATCAACTGTTAGTAGTTGAAGCACCTTATGATCCTGAATTGGACTTTCATTACCGCATTTTTAATGCTGATGGGAGTGAAGTCGCACAATGTGGCAATGGTGCTCGCTGTTTTGCTCGATTTGTGAGACTAAAAGGGCTTACAAATAAAAGAGAAATAAAAGTCAGTACCCAGTCTGGCAGAATGACCTTACATGTTATGGATAATGAAGATGTTTGTGTCAATATGGGAGAGCCAGAGTTTGAACCACAAAAAGTACCGTTTCGTGCTCAAAAAGTAGAAAAAACCTATATTATCAGAGCGATGGAACGAACAGTTCTATGTGGTGTGGTGTCAATGGGAAATCCGCACTGCGTGATCCAAGTGGAAGATATCAAAACTGCGGAAGTTGAGTCATTGGGCTCAGTATTGGAACAACACGAACGCTTTCCAGAGCGCGCCAATATTGGTTTTATGCAGGTGGTTGATAGAAATACATTGCATTTACGGGTATTTGAACGTGGTGCTGGAGAAACTCAAGCTTGTGGAAGCGGTGCCTGTGCCGCTGTCGCGGTGGGGATCTCCCAAGGTTTATTAGATAGAAAAGTGAAAGTTAATTTACCGGGTGGATCATTATCAATTGAATGGAAAGGTACAGGAAACCCACTTTATATGACAGGACCTGCTGTGCATATTTATGATGGAACAATCCAGCTATAATATTATTTTTGAGAGGTGCTTGGTATGACGGATAAGAATGAGCAGTTTTGTTACCCTGAGAAAAACGAACTCAACGATCAAACCATCATTGATTATCTCAAGGAGCATCCTGGTTTCTTTATCCGTAATGCCAGCTATATTGAGCAAATGCAAGTTCCTCACCCAGTAAGAGGGAGTATCTCATTAGTGGAGTGGATAATGTCACGTCAGCGAACACGTATCCATTATCTTGAAGAGGATATGCGTTTGTTGATTGAGCAAGCTGCAGAAAATGAATCTCTATTTAGCCAATTACTAAGGCTTATCTCTGGGTTATCCCGCTGTAATTCATTAAAGGAAATGCTGGAACGGTTAAATCTTTGGGCGAAGGAGTTAGGGCTTTACTCAGTGCAACTGCGTCTTTTCACCGATCGTTGGCAATTACAACCTCCTTTAGATGCTCAAACACTCGCACTATCTCGTCAAACATTTGAGCATTTCCGTATTCAGCGTATGGGCGATAATAATCACTATTTGGGGCCATTAAATGGCCAAGAAATCATGTTATTAATGCCTAATGTTCGTCGTTCTGGCTCTGTTGCACTCTCATTATTAGGGCATTATGGCGATTTAGGGGTGATCATTTTTAATAGTCGAGATAGCCAACATTTTCAAGAAGGTATGGGAACGGCAATGTTGGATAAACTCGCGCAGATATTACCTGAGTTATTAACTCGCTGGATCGCAAGACAATGAGCCAAATTATTGACGTCCCTGAAACACTCTCATTAGCCATTGATAGCTTCTTAAGTTATATCGAAGTTGAACGGCGATTAAGTCCGGTAACGGTAGAAAATTACCAGCGACAATTAATGACCATTGCACAAATGATGGTTGCAATAAAAATCAACCAATGGTCGTTACTGGAAAGCCAACATGTGCGCATGTTATTGGCTAAAAGCCATCGCAGTGGATTACAACCTGCAAGTTTAGCATTGCGCTTTTCAGCATTACGTAGCTTCCTTGATTGGCAAGTTTCTCAAGGAATGTTAGCAGTAAACCCCGCCAAAGGGGTTCGAACACCCAAATCAGGTCGTCACTTGCCTAAAAATATGGATGTTGATGAAGTCAGTCAGTTGATGAATATCGACTTAAAAGATCCCCTCTCTGTAAGGGATAGAACGATGCTGGAAGTGATGTATGGCGCTGGATTACGTTTATCTGAACTGACTAACTTAAATATTAATGATATTGATCTCCAAGAAGGCGAAGTCCGAGTATTAGGTAAAGGCAGTAAAGAGCGTAAAGTTCCCTTGGGAAGAAAAGCCGTAGAGTGGTTACAGCATTGGTTTGCCATGCGGGAGCTGTATTCTCCTGAGGACACCGCGGTTTTTATCTCAACGAAAAGCGGTAAACGATTATCTGTTCGCAGTGTGCAAAAACGTTTTGAACTTTGGGGGGTGAAACAAGGACTCAGTAGCCATGTCAATCCTCATAAACTGCGCCACTCTTTTGCCACTCATTTACTTGAATCAAGTGGTGATTTGCGAGCAGTACAAGAGCTATTAGGCCACGCTAATTTATCAACCACACAAGTTTATACTCACTTAGATTTTCAGCATTTAGCGAAAGTCTATGATGCTGCTCATCCAAGAGCTAAGAGAGAAAAATCATAATGCACTTTTATCGCACTCTGATGCCGATTGCAGCGATGACTTTTGATTTAGACGATACGCTGTATGACAATGTTCCTGTGATGGATAAAACAGAAGAAGAGACCTTAGCGTTTATCCGTCAGTATGATGAGCGTTTTCACCATTTTACTGAACATGATGTAGATGCTTACAAACAGCCGCTATTAGAAAATAATCCTGATATTTTTCACGATATCACTCAGTGGCGTTGGTTAGCGGCTAAAAATATGTTGTTAGACTATGGCTATAGTGAAACTAAAGCACAGCAAGGTGCTGATGAAATTATGGCTCATTTTGCTTATTGGCGTAGCCGTATTAATGTCCCTAACGATACCCATCAAGTGTTGACACAACTGGCGGAAAAAATCCCATTAATCGCTATTACTAATGGTAATGCTAATCCATTAAGCTGTGGGTTGGGGCAATACTTTACACATATTTTAAAGGCAGGGCCTGATGGGCGCTCTAAGCCTTATCCTGATATGTTTGATAAGGCGGCTTCGTTACTTAAACTCCCTCATCAGAATATTTTGCATGTAGGCGATCATCTAGTGACGGATGTAGAAGGCGCGGTTAAAAGTGGATTACAGGCGTGTTGGATTAATTTAGATAATCGCAGTTTGTTTACCGAAGGTGAAACGCGTGTTATGCCTCATATTGAGATCACTGAATTAGCTAAACTGGTTGAATTAATTTAATCATAGACGCGCTCTGTGCAGGTCTTTATCCACTTTTCAGTGGGCATAGTTTTGCATCGGGCGTAAAATCCTGTTAGTTTGTTGCTTAATAAACTAACTTCTGTATATATCCACAGTATTTCTCTTCACTCAATGATTGGTAATTATGGACGTCTCATATCTGCTCGAAGGCCTTAACGATAAACAGCGCGAAGCCGTTGCAGCACCGCGTGTAAATATGCTGGTACTTGCAGGTGCTGGTAGTGGTAAAACACGCGTATTAGTACATCGCATTGCTTGGTTATTATCTGTTGAACAAGCCTCTCCTTTTTCCATTATGGCGGTAACATTTACTAATAAAGCTGCAGCAGAAATGCGCCATCGTATTGAGGACTTGATTGGTACTAGTCAAGGGGGAATGTGGATAGGTACTTTCCATAGTCTTGCCCATCGTTTATTACGGGCGCATTATCTTGATGCTGGTTTACCTCAAGACTTCCAAATCATTGATAGTGATGATCAATACCGTTTAATTCGTCGAATTGTAAAATCCATGGCTCTTGATGATAAGCAATGGCCTCCTCGTCAAGGTATGTGGTATATCAATGGAAAGAAAGATGAGGGACTCCGCCCACAACATATTCAGACCTATGGTAACCCCGTGGAAACCACATGGTTAAAAGTCTATCAAGCTTATCAAGAAGCTTGTGATCGTGCAGGCTTAGTGGACTTTGCAGAGTTGTTATTACGTGCCCATGAGTTGTGGCTGAATAAACCACAAATTTTAGAACACTATCAACACCGTTTTACCAATATCTTAGTGGATGAATTCCAAGATACTAACCGTATTCAATATGCTTGGATCAGGATGTTAGCAGGGCAGACTGGTAAGGTGATGATAGTCGGTGATGATGATCAATCTATTTACGGTTGGCGTGGGGCTCAAGTTGAAAATATTCAAAACTTTTTAAATGAATTTCCCGGCGCTGAAACCATCCGCTTAGAGCAAAATTATCGCTCCACCAGTAATATTCTAAAAGCCGCTAATGCCTTAATTGCTAATAATAGCGATCGTTTAGGTAAAAACCTATGGACAGAAGGGGCTGAAGGCGAGCCGATTTCACTCTATTGTGCATTTAACGACCTAGATGAAGCGCGTTATGTAGTAGGGCGTATTAAGCGTTGGCATGAAGAGGGAGGCGCCCTTGCAGATTGTGCCATTCTTTATCGTAGTAATGCCCAATCGCGCATCATGGAAGAAGCGCTATTACAAGCGAATATGCCTTATCGTATTTATGGTGGACAGCGTTTCTTCGAGCGTCAAGAGATCAAAGATGCCCTCTCTTATATGCGTTTAACAGCGAATCGTCACGATGATGCCTCTTTTGAACGTGTTGTGAATACGCCAACGCGTGGAATTGGTGATAGAACCTTAGATGTGGTTCGCCAAGTAGCTAGAGATAACCAAATCACATTATGGGAAAGTGCATTACAGGTTATTGAGCATAAAATGCTAGCAGGCCGGGCTATTGCCGCAATTGCGCGCTTTTTAGAATTAATTGAGACGTTAGCAAATGAAACAGTGGATATGCCGTTGCATGTGCAAACAGACCGTATTATTCGCGATTCTGGCTTAAAAGCGATGTATGAGCAGGAAAAGGGTGAAAAAGCACAAGCGCGGATTGAAAACTTGGAAGAGCTGGTGACGGCGACTCGTCAATTTAGCTATCAAGATGAAGACGAAGATTTAATGCCATTGCAAGCTTTTCTCTCTCATGCGGCATTAGAATCAGGAGAAGGACAGGCTGATGCGTATCAAGATGCTGTTCAATTGATGACACTACACTCGGCGAAAGGGCTAGAGTTCTCACAAGTGTTTATTGTCGGGGTTGAAGAAGGCATGTTCCCAAGCCAGATGTCCTTGGATGAAGGTGGGCGCTTAGAAGAAGAGCGTCGGCTAGCTTATGTTGGCGTGACGCGTGCCATGAAAAAGTTAACACTTACTTACGCTGAAAACCGCCGTTTATATGGTAAAGAAGTGAGCCATCGACCTTCGCGCTTTATTGGCGAGTTACCGAAAGAGTGTGTTGAAGAAGTACGGTTACGGGCGACGGTTTCACGTCCCGTGAATCATCATCGTTTAGGTACACCGATTGTTAGTAATGATACAGGTTACTCCCTTGGTCAACGGGTTAAGCACCCTAAATTTGGTGAAGGTACTATTATTAATATCGAAGGTAGCGGTGAACACTGCCGATTACAAATAGCCTTTAATGGTGAAGGTATTAAGTGGTTGGTTGCTGCTTTTGCACGATTAGAGTGATTGGCTATTTATTGATACTGCTAATTTTTTAAAAGAGAGCAATATAAAAAAACACCCTTACTAATCTAGAAGATAGTTAAGGGTGTTTTTTTTAATGAACATATAATTAACAGAATTAATAATTCCGTTACAGATTATTTTAACGGAGTTAGCTGATGAAAATTACTTCTGTATTATTTGATACTTATTATCCAATTAAGCCTGTGACAAAAATCGCTGAGGATTTCTCTGTTGATAAAATGCCTCCCGTGGAGCCTATTTATGAGCAGCGTTTTGATACTTACCATCCTAGTGCTCCTGCCAACCCGTTTGAAGAAGATCTCTATTGTCGATTATTACGACATCAACGTGATTTTGTGCCGCGCATGAATCTCTATTTAAGTGGGGTGATCGGTGCTATCCGTATTGCAACTAATTCTACATCAACATTCTTTAGACGCTCACAACGCCGTATAGAAGCGATAGCAATGGGTTGTAATACAAAAGAAGAGCACTCAAGCCCTGCCAGAAAGGGGTATCTTTCTGGCGCTTTCATTAGTATTGATAATTTAGCTCAATAGTAAGTATGTGCTAACTTCGTCTTAAACGTTGCTGAGTGTAGAGTGCATCTAAAGTAAATAAGATAAGGGCGACCCAAATAAACCCAAAGGTCACTAAACGCTCCGCATCGATTTGTTCTCCATACACCATAGTGGCGAGAATAAACATCAATGTGGGTCCTATATACTGGAAAAATCCTAGGGTAGATAGACGCAAATGTTGAGCTGCTTCGGTAAAGAGCAGTAAGGGTACGGTGGTGATAACCCCTGCAGCAATCAGTAATGTATTTAGCGACCAGCTATTTTCTAACATATTGCTGGTGGGTGAATGGGTAAAAAAGAGGATATAAACTAAAGCAACAGGAAACAGCCACAGTGTTTCTATTGTCATACCCGTTTGTGCATCTACCCCAAGTTTTTTACGTAATAGTCCATATAGGCCGAATGTGACTGCTAAACTAAGGCCGATAACAGGTACAGAGCCGAATTGCCATAATTGGATAAAGACGCCAGTAAAGGCTAAGCTTACGGCGAACCATTGCATACGGCGAAAGCGCTCGCCTAAAAAAATCATACCGAATAACACATTAACTAATGGATTAATAAAGTAACCAAGGCTGGCTTCTAACATAAATCCGTGGTTAACCGCCCATATATAGATAAGCCAGTTACTGGCAATAATCACCGCAGTAAGTGCTAACATTAGTACTTTTTTTGGCTGACGAACAAGTTGGCGTAAATAGGGCCAATGGCGAGTGATCGACATTAAAAGTAACATAAAGAAGAATGACCATAAAATACGGTGTGTTAAGATCTCTTCTGCGGGCACTTCTTGAATGCTTTTAAAATAGACAGGGGCAATACCCCAGATCAAATAGGCGCCGAGGGCACATAAAACGCCTTTTAAAGTGTTTTTCTGGCTCATGCTATCTCTGGTATTGATGGAAATGAAATATGTGACGGGGTTATCATACCCAATGACATTATCTAATGTGTCATTAGGCATGTTTTTTTACAAGTAATTAATATTAATCTACCCAAGATAATGGATAAGTCGCATCAGCCAACAATATAAGTTGCTGTGCCGCTGGCGATATGAACTTGTTTTTCACTGTGTAATTCAACCCTTGCCACAGAAACTTTATTACCACTACGTAGTATATGACTACTTGCGGTAAAACATTCCCCTCGCCCTGGGCGTAAATAATCAACACGTAGATCGATAGTGCCCATTTTGGCCAGTTTTTGTTCGAGTTGCTCTTGGGATATAGGGGCTAGACGTGTTAGGGCATTACCTACACAGACTAAACCTGCACTTACGTCTAACACAGAGGCTATCATGCCACCATGTAAAATGCGTTGTGCGATATTGCCAACCAGTTTGTCTTGGTAGCGAAATTGGATCTCAGCATAATCTTGTTCGAAGCGAATTAATTCTAAACCTATCAGTTGATTAAAAGGCATTTGATAGACAAAAACATGTCCAATCAACGCTTGTGCTTCTTCCAGTGTTAATATTTTCTCCATTTTAAAGTTCCTCGACATTTTATTATTAGGTTAATGTTTTGTTAATAATAGATGACAAAAAGGTAATTTCCCATTCATCAGATTAATAGAGTGTCGAGAAAATATATGAGATTTAATGGAAATAACGTGTAAAATATGGACGCCTAACGCGAATAAAGCTGATTTATAAGCGCTCACGACAAATATTAAGTGCTATCTTTTATATTGTTCACTAATAATACAGGATAATTAACTATGCGTTACATCCGTTCTTTACTCACGGTGATTTTAACCTACCCTGTATGGGGAGTGGCGGCGGAGATATCACCTGTATCATCTCCAACACCGTTGGTTCAGGGCAGTATTATTTCCGGTCTATTACAAGAGTATGATTCACCCTTTGTACTTTACCCTTATGAATCTAATTATATTATTTACACAAAAACCTCCGATATGAATAAAGAGGCGATTGCTAGTTATGATTGGGGTCATAAGGCTAAAAAAGATGAAGTTAAATTTCAGATAAGTCTTGCATTCCCGCTGTGGCGTGGCATTGCCGGGGAAAATTCTGTATTAGCGGCTTCCTATACGCAACGCTCTTGGTGGCAGCTAAGTAATAAAAAAGAGTCTGCGCCGTTTCGTGAAACCAACTATGAACCACAACTATTTTTAGGTTGGGCGACGGATTATCAATTTGCCGGTTGGACATTAAGAGAAATTGAAACGGGATTTAACCATGAATCGAATGGCCGCGCAGAGCCTACTTCACGAAGTTGGAATCGTGTTTATGCACGTTTTATGGCGCAAAAAGGTAATTTCCAACTCGATCTGAAACCTTGGTACCGTTTTAATGAAAGTGCTAAAAATGATGATAATCCCGATATTAATCGCTATATGGGATATTACCGCTTAAAAGCGGGTTATCGTTTAGGCGAAAGTACGTTTACTTTAACAGGGCGTTATAACTGGAGTAGCGGATACGGTGCTGCTGAGCTAGGCTGGAGCTATCCTATTACCAAGCATGTACGCTTTTATACCCAACTATTTAGTGGGTATGGGGAGTCGATGATTGATTATAATTTCCGTCAAACTCGTATCGGTGTCGGCGTTATGCTCAATGATATGCTGTAATTTTCTTCATTCTAGGGTAGCATAACACGACAAGTGGTGATGGCACCTTTATACTGGTGCCTTTTCTTTTACTCCTCATTATCGTTCTTACCAGCTTTTCAGAGGAATGGCGTGTCCACAGCAGAAGTTCTTAATTCAATGCCATCAGCTCAGGTTATTTTGCGCGAAACCTTTGGTTATCAGCAATTTCGACCAGGCCAGCAAGAGATTATTGATACCATTATCACCGGGCGCGACTGTTTAGTCGTCATGCCGACGGGAGGGGGAAAATCGCTTTTCTATCAAATACCTGCGCTTTTGCTTGATGGCTTAACCGTAGTTGTTTCTCCGTTGATTTCCCTAATGAAAGATCAAGTTGATCAACTCTGCTTACACGGTATTGACGCGGCATTTCTTAACTCAACTCAAAGCCGAGATGAACAACTGCAAGTACAAATGCGTTGTCAACGGGGTGAAATAAAACTGTTATATATTGCACCTGAACGCCTAATGATGGAGAGTTTTCTTCACCATTTAGTGCAATGGCAGCCTGCTTTATTAGCGGTGGATGAAGCACACTGTATTTCTCAATGGGGTCATGATTTTCGCCCTGAATACCGAGGAATTGGCTTATTAAGACAGTATCTTCCTGATGTCCCTATTATTGCGTTAACGGCGACAGCTGATAATACAACACGTCATGACATTATTAATCAGCTCGCGTTACGCACTCCTTTAGTTCATATTAGCAGTTTTGACCGCCCAAATATTCGTTATACTTTAGTTGAAAAATATAAACCGCTCGATCAACTTTGGCTGTTTATTCGTGGGCAGAAAGGAAAATCAGGCATTATCTATTGTAATAGTCGCAGCAAAGTAGAAGAGACCGCTGAACGACTAGGTAAGCGAGGATTAAGTATCGCGGCTTATCATGCGGGTATGGATATTGCCACACGAGCGAAAGTGCAAGATGCTTTTCAACGCGATGATTTGCAGATTGTGGTCGCAACGGTCGCTTTCGGTATGGGAATTAATAAACCCAATGTACGTTTTGTGGTTCATTTTGATATTCCGCGTAATATTGAATCTTACTATCAAGAAACGGGACGTGCAGGACGCGATGGTTTACCTGCACAAGCGGTACTGTTTTATGATCCCGCGGATATGGCTTGGCTACGTCGTTGTTTAGATGAGAAGCCAGAAAGTGAACAAAAAGCGATTGAATCCCATAAATTAAATGCCATGGGGGCTTTTGCCGAAGCACAAACTTGTCGACGTTTAGTGTTACTTAATTACTTTGGTGAACACCGCCAACAAGCTTGTGGTAACTGCGATATTTGCCTTGATCCACCTAAACAATATGATGGGTTAGTGGATGCACAAAAAGCGTTATCTTGCATCTATCGTACCGGACAACGTTTTGGTATTGGTTATATTGTTGAAATTTTACGCGGTGCCAATAATCAACGCATTCGCGATAATGGCCATGATAAATTGCCAGTTTATGGTATTGGTAAATCCCATAGCCATGAATATTGGATGAGTGTGATCCGCCAATTGATCCATTTAGGTATGGTTGCGCAAAATATCGTTCATCGTTCTGCATTACAATTGACTGAGATAGCTCGACCAATATTGCGTGGTGAGGTGTCATTACCCTTGGCAGTACCACGACTATTAAGCCCAACAAAAAGCCGTTATCAGCAAACAAAAAATAGTCATCGACAGTACGATAGGAAATTATTTGCGAAACTACGCAAATTACGTAAATCTATTGCTGATGAAGAAAATATTCCACCCTTTGTGGTATTTAATGATGTCACATTGATTGAAATGGCGGAACAATGCCCTGTCTGCCCTGATGAATTGTTGTTGATCAATGGGGTAGGACAACGAAAACTAGAACGATTTGGGCCAGCATTTATGACACTTATCCGTGATCATATTGAGGGGTTCGAATAGCGCCAACGAGGAGGAGCCGAATGACAACCACACTTTTTCAGCACATGTGGTTATCTCGTGAAAAGCAATTCTCTGCTTTTACGAATGGTATCTTATTGGACTTTTGGAACCAACGACAGGAAGGCGAATTTATCGGAGTCGATGGCGTGAGCATTCGCTATGTTCATTGGCGCTCTTCATCACACAAAAAAGCGTTGGTGATCTGCTCTGGCCGTAGTGAAAGTTATGTAAAATATCCTGAAGTGGCCTTCGATTTTTATCATCTTGGTTATGATATTTTTCTTCTCGATCATCGGGGGCAAGGATTATCAGGGCGCTTATTAGATGATCCGCAAAAAGGCCACGTAGAAAAATTCAGTGATTATGTCGATGATTTATCGACATTTATTGATACTATCGTTTTGCCTTATCACTATCAGCACTATTTTGCGTTAGCCCATTCGATGGGAGGCGCTATTTTAGCCAGCTACCTATTACGTAAACCTGATATTTTCCAAGCCGCCGCACTGTGTGCGCCGATGTTTGGGATTAATTTACCGATACCACGCTGGGTGGCTAATTTTTTAGTTAACCGTGCAGAACAAAGTCTTTCAGAACGAAATAATTACGCGGTATCAACGGGCAAATGGTTTCCTTTGCCATTTATTTTGAATGTATTGACTCATAGCCATGAAAGGTATCGTCGATACTTACGTTACTATACCGATTTCCCTCAATTACGTTTAGGTGGGCCGACCTATCATTGGATGAAAGAGAGCCTAGAAACGGGGGATTGGCTTATTGAACATGCAAAAGAGATTAACACCCCTTTGCTAGTACTTGAAGCTGAGCTAGATAAAGTGGTGGATAATCGGGGAGTAAGGGCTTTCTGTGATGGTTATAGTCAGTCCAGAACAAGAGAAGAAAAGCAAAAATTGCCACTTGTGATTGAAGGTGCGCACCATGAAATCTTGTTCGAAATAGATAAGCTACGCTCACAAGCATTAACTGAAATCTGTGAGTTTTATGATAAGCATTTATTTTAATCAGGAATGTGTATGTATTCGATAGTTGCTTCTGATCTTGATGGCACCTTGTTATCACCTAACCACTTATTAACTCCCTATACCAAAGAAACGTTACATCTGCTTATTGAAAAAGGGATCCATTTTGTGTTTGCTACAGGACGTCATCATATCGATGTGGCACAAATTCGTGATGGGCTTGGTATTGACGCGTATATGATCACTTCAAATGGGGCTCGCGTACACAATACGCAAGGCACTCTTATTTTCAGTCAAGATCTTGAACCTGAAATCGTTTATGACTTAGCCCTAATGGTGTTTGATCACCCAGATATTGCAACGAATATTTATAGCAGTGATGACTGGTATATCAATAAAGAAACGCCTGAATTAAAAGAATTTTTTAAAGAATCGGTATTTAATTACCGTCTATTTGAGAAAACAGGCTTCCCAACAACGCAGGTGTGCAAAGTCTTTTTTACCTCAGAAGATCATGAATTGTTAGTTGAGTTAGAAAAGAAAATTAATCAACGTTGGGGTAATAAAATTAACGCAAGTTTTTCGTTGCGTAATTGTCTAGAGATTATGGCGGGTGGGGTATCAAAAGGAGAGGCACTACAAAAAGTCGCTAAGTTGATGCAACATTCAGTCAAAGATGCCATTGCATTTGGTGATGGTATGAATGATAAAGAGATGCTACAGATGGCGGGTAAGGGCTGCATTATGCAAAATGCCCACCAGCTACTAAAAGATCTATTACCGGATATGGAAGTGATTGGCTCAAATGTTGATGATGCTGTTGCACACTATTTACGTAAGTTGTATCAGGTTTAATCACAAACAATGGGATAAATTAAAAGGCGGATATACTTCCGCCTTTAGTTTAAGAGCGCAATTTACTTAATGATATTGCAGGGTAAATTGCAGTGTTCCATCAGCTTTGCCTGCGGTGGTAGTCTCAGAAGTTTGTATGTAACCCGCTTCTAAAGGAATAGAAAAATTACCACTGTTATTCTTTTCGCTCACCGTTATCAATTTTCCTAACTCAATGGGTTGGTTTTGGTATTTCACCTGAATGCCATAGCCTTTGGCTGTATTGCTATCATTAGCATTATTAAGGCTAATCGTGCCTGCGGTTTGGCTAGCATCTGGGGTGCCATCGAATTTTATCTTAATGGGTGAAACGGGATCACAATCTAAATCGATATTCACATCTTGTAGACTATCAGGGCTAACAGAGCCAACACCATTAAAGCTCGATTTTGCCACAGATCCTAAAGGAACATTAATATTATTATTGATAACTTCACAGCCACTGGAAACAATATTAAGGGGATTAAGGTAAACCTTTGGTTCAGTGCGGCCAGTATTGTCACTGGTGATAAATCCCCCATTGTGATACAAAATCAGCATAGCAACCCATGTGCTTGGAATGGTTTGTGATTTGATATTGTTACGCAGTTTATATAACGTCATTTTTAAAGAAGCGGTATAACTACTACGGTTTAAGTTACTTGTGCAAATAAGGCGATTACTGTAGTTGCCATCAACATTATATAGTCCATCGACATAAGCGGAGCCGGTGCAACCGACAGTAATAGTCCCGTGTAGGGTATAACCGATACCACTAGTCCCTAATTCACGCACATAGGCACTGCCTACTTTAGGGCTGGAAGCTGAAATATAGCCGGGCAAGTAGATCCCCGCCTGTACTGGGCCTGTGATATTCCACCAAGTCCAGCCATACATAGTGCCTAAGTCAATCGTTGCCAGCTCTGTTAAAATAGGCGCAGTTCTTGAAACATAAATCGTATTATTATAACTCACCGTTCTAGTGGTTGTATCGGCACGATATTCAGCAAAAGCGGTTGATGTATACAAAAGTGCAGACAGACAACCCAAAGTTATATATTTATTCATATTTATCACCTATCTGCAGTCCAGTTGTAAAAATTGAATTTTCTCGAGCGATAGATCGGCGTTTAATGTTGCTTGGCACTGTTCCGTAGCACTATTCCCCCATTTGGCTTGTAGTTGACTACTTGCAGGTACACCATTTAGGAAAACCTCACCATCATTAGCCACAATCCCACTGGAAATCACTTGTCCATCTTGGCTAATTTCAACTTGGCTACCGAATGGTAAAGGTTTACCGTTATAAGAGAGGTTCACTAATACTCTTGCACCCTTGCGAGCTTTAAAATCGGCTAAAACAATCGCGCCTTTTGTTGGGATCACTGTTGTTGAAGTGAGTTCCACATCGTTGTTTCCCTTTAAGGAAGCGGGATCAACCGTTACTCTATTGCGTTCATAACGGGAAACGTTAGGGATAACGGCATAACCTTGAGCATTGGTATATAAACTTTGTGCACTGCTAATTTTCAAATGATCAATATCTTCCGCTTTGATTAAAATAGCGGAGTCATAGATAGTGCGAGATGGGGTTATTCCAGCTTGATGGATTAATAACGCGCCAGTTGCTCCCCAATTCACTGACTGGAAACGTTTATCATAGTTATAACCAGCACTGATTTCGCCGCCTGAAGCACTATAACTACCATTGATAGCACCGCTATATTCTTGGCGAGTATGGTTATAGTTTTGCGAAATATCATACTGAAGATTGTTATCTTCGAGACGAGTACCACTTAAACTTACAGAACTTATCGAATCACCTTGTTTACTGGTGTTATAACGATAACTTAACCAATTGTTATTGTTGGTCATATTGAACGGCAGGTTAAAGTTAATCGATAAAATTTGATCGGTTAATTCACTTTCTTGCCGTTTATTATAGGCATAAGAAATACTATAACTGAGTGAGCGATAATTAGAGTTAAAGCTTAGGTTGATATTGCGATCGACTCTATCTTGATACCAATAGTATTGCTGATAACCATTTAAAGAGAGGTAACCAAGCTCTCCTAATGCTTGCGATACTGAGATCTGAAACTGTTTTTTCTTACGATAAAGCTGTGAAAAGCGTTCATTCGTGGTTGAAAAATCATAATAATCTTTAGTTGAGTAGCGATAAGACGCTAATGAAAATCCTGTTTTGGTATCCGGTAAATATTTTGAATACTGGACACGATAAGATTGCCCTTGTGCTTTATGGTTATCGATAAGCGTGGTATTTGCATGAGTTATATCGGCTGAAATCGCCCCTAAATAACCCATATTTACGCCGGCACCTATCGCATAAGCTTTATAATCTGCTGAAAGTAGCGTACCTCCATAAAGGGAAAAATTATAAGGTAAGCCGTAAATGGCAGAAGCTTGTAAAAAGGTCGGTTTTCGCTCTGCGCTATCAGCATTATATTTCCCCAAGTCGAGGCTATATTTTAAGTTCCCAGCTCGTTGCATCATGGGGACTGCAGAGAAGGGTTGGGAAAATGTACGTTTGCTCCCATCAGCTTCTTCAACAGTCACTTGTAAATCACCACTATAAGAGGTGGGATAGAGATCTGATATTTCAAATTCACCGGGGGGAACAGAGGTTTGATAAATAACACTATTATTTTGGCGGATAGTCACCATTGCGTTGCTTTGTGCAATTCCTCTTACAACAGGAGCAAAGCCACGCTGACTTTGTGGCAACATGCTTTCATCTGAGGCTAATTTAATACCACGATAAGGAACACTTTCTAACACATCATTACTTGATGCGGTTTCACCTAGTGTTAATCGACTTTTTAAACGGCGGATATCGCGTTCAACGTAAGTTTGTAGACTGTTCCATTCTGCGGCGTTATCACTATTTTTGTTGTAAGTGCTGTGATTACGTACACGCCAAGCGCCTAGATTAATACCACTGCGTAATCCTAAAAAGATATTGTCACTGTCTTTTTGGTCTCGATACCAATATTTATTCTGACGATAGGTGTAATTAATAAAGACTGCATTAATCCCATCATTCCATTCTGTGGGGGATATATAACCTTGCCCATAGTTATATAATGCAATTTGTGGGATCGAAAATGATAATCGCGCACGTGAAAAATCATATTTATATGTAGCATTAGGAATAACACGAGCAATATCCGTTATTTTACTACTATCAGGTTGTTGGCTAAACGCGTCTGTAACGGATCCTTTGACTCCCCAATTGAGTAAATCCTGTTTACTGATTTCAGGCGCCAGCACTTTTTTATCGTCATCAAAAATAAAACGAATTTGACGATTATCGATAAGTTTATCGTTAAGATAAATATCGACAGAATAGACACCAGGAAGTTGTCCTCCTGCATAGGACAGGTAATTCAAACTGTTAATATCTGCAACGTGATTTTCGATACCTAAATTAAGTGCTTCAGGATTAAAAATATCTTCAGCAAGAACAGTATAAGGGAATAAAACAGTCGTGATAGCAATAGCTAACACTCCACGACGATAAAGATTATCTGCCATGTTGATGGGTAATCGTTTTGTAGATACTGCTATCATAGAAAAAGTCATCGCCGTATACTCTTAATTTAATACTTTATCTACAGTCGCACCGTAATCATTGATAAATTGAACGGTAACTTTCTGCGGAATATGATTTTCTTTTAGCAAGACCACTTCTTGGTGAGGATTAACAAAATCATTAAATGGGTAGCGTTTATCACCCACTAAGATATGTTTAATTGTCAGGTGATACGGCGTATCGTTATTTATTACTAACCCTTTATTTTGTTTAGATAATTTCACCTTATCAAAATCAAGTGGTTCAATATCATGGGCACGGAGAAACAATTTAAATTGAGAATTAATCACTAATTGGAGTTGATTCTCTGGACTTTTTTCCATCGGTGGAATGGATTTGATATTGAGCCAATAAACCACTTCTTGGTTTGACGCCAAAGGTGCTCCGGTATATGAAATTCGCGCCGTGCCTGAACTATCTGGCTCAATACGAAATAGTGGAGGTGTTGCAATAAAAGGTGTTTTTTCATCACCTTGATAAGCTGAAACCCAACTTTGAATTAAATAGGGTTTTTCCTTATCTGTATTCATAATTGGAATACTGATTTCACGTAGATTATCGTCATAGACAAAACGTGTTCCTCCCACACTTATTCCAGCAGCTTGGCTAGCCGTTATGAGGGAAAATAGTAAAAATAATATTAGGGAAATATTCTTTTTCATAAGTGGCCATAAGTTTGAGGAGAGGTGAGAGGGTAATGGTGATTACCCTCATATTTATCATTTATTATTTATATTGGATGCTATATACAGCAGAGCCATTGGCAGGGCCTGGCGTTGCCGCATCAGTTGCTTTATAACGAGCAACGTAGTCTAGGTTAATTTCCGTACCTGTGATCTGTACATCTTGTGAATCGTCATACAGTTTGATTTGGGAAACAGCATCTTTCTCAAATAACGCGATACCTACGTTAGTTGCGCCACCAGAAACTTGATCTATAGCTAAGATATCTCTGTCGCTTGCATCACGAGTACCGCCAAAACGTACGGCTACCGTGGTATCAACAGGGCAGTCGATTAATTTAATGGTAAAATCTTTCAGGCCAGCAACTTCCCCTTTGGTTGCTAAGCTTTTAGAAGAAACTTTGCCTAAGTCGACGGTTAAGTTTTTAGAAGAGCCATCAACAGTACATGCTTGATCGGTTATTTCTCCCGTAAAGTTAATTGTGCCTGATGCTAAAGCAGCAGGTGCTGAGAATATAGAAAGAGTCACTCCTAATGCACAGAGTGATTTATTTAATTTGCTCATGATCGGTCCTATATAAAAAGTAAGCGAACTTACTTTTTAATCTATTTATAAGTATATATGTGTATAAATTTATTTGCATAGACAGTATGCCGATAAAATATAACACTGCTAATTTTTTAAGTTAATAAACATTTACATGAGTTTTTTTGTTCTTACATCAAATTATTTAATATGTCGTAATTTAATTAAAATAATTTTTTATTAAAAGTTTTTAGATATTTGTTGAATAGCTAATTGTTGATAATAAACTTTGCAAGTTTTCATTAATAAATGAATTTTTATTCAAATATAAATAGAACTTATATTCCTTCTCTTTTTTATATGTTATTAATTGTTTTATTGTTTTTTTATTCAATTCATCTTGAATAAAAATAAGGGGGAGACGTGCATAACCTAAACCATGCTGAATTAAGCTAATTGCTGTCTCTACCGAGCCAACTTGAATGACTTGGGCCTGATTATCAGTATCGGGTGAATCAGGTGAAAGAGAAATACAGCTATGTTTTTGTAATTCCTGCAATAATTCCTCATCTTGTAGTTTCTGTAATGGGCTATCTGGATGTGTTACTAAGGCGGTTTTAATGCTTTCTAAAACAATAGGTTGCAGTGATTTAATATAATAAGGTGACACAATTAAATCATATTCTTTTTGCGCTAAAATTTCTGATTTGCTGAGAGAATTCCTATAAATATTAATATCATACTGTTTATTCTGCTTAATAAATTGTGAGATTTTATTTAAAAAAAGATCAGCGACATACATTGGGTCAATTAGTACGTTAATTCTTAACTTATTGTTAAATTTGATATTTTTTGCCTTTTTTTCTAGAGATAATGCTTTTTCTGTTACTTCTCGAGAAAGTGTTAGCAATAGTTCTCCCTCAGTAGTTAATACTGCGCGTCTTTTTTCTAAAGAAAGTATTTCTATACCCAAGGTTTGTTCTAACTTATTGATAGTATAGCTAATTGATGATTGAGTCCTATGTAACACATCAGCGGCTTGAGCAAAGCCACCGTAATCAACAACAGCTTGTAAGGTGATCCATTGGTCTAATGTTGTGCGGGATTTTTCCATAATGGAGTCCTTCTTATTATTGTTTATTAATAATGCATTTTAAACGAAGCTAGCAATATATCTTAGCATTGTTAATAGGTAATAATACGCATTTTTTTTGTGAGTTAAAAAAATATTAACATTATAAGTTGTAATGCTACTTTTTAATTAGAGAAGAATATTTATAGTTATTTTTTATTGTTATCTTTGAATATAACACTTAAATTTTTATTTTTTTATATGTAATTTTTATAACTATTGTTTTTATTTTCATTAATAGTCCACTTAAGTTTTAGTATTTTTTTAATATAAATTGTTAATTGATGTTTTATATTTCTTATTTGTGTTTTTTATTTTTCTTTTTTTCATTTTGTTTTTTTATTTTGTTGTTATTAAATATAAATATTAATTAATTTTTTAATTACTTATTTTTTAATAAATATGTTTATCTATTATATTTAAAAATAAAGATAAAAAAGAAATTGGCCAAGTTAGTGTTCACCTCGTGTGAAGAGAAAACAAACCTGCGTATATAATAAATTAATACACTTATCTTTTTTAGACTACTTGTTGGTGTTTCATATAGCAATTTGAATGATTTTTGCTACGTCACGCTGATGCAGCAAGGAAAAGGAGAGGATAATGATAGGTTAAAAAATAAACTAAACTTATTTGACTTAAGTTAAACAAAAATTAAATATGATAAAAATAAGTAAAATAAAATATCGAAAATAGTATTTTAATACTCATTTATTGAGTAAATTTAAGTATAAAAACGTATTTTTGTGATCTTTAGCAATAAAAAAAGATAGGCGTGTTTGCACAAATTTTTGAAGAATACAGAACAAAGATGGCTTTTTATATTGCAAAAATTGATAAAAATTAAAATAAGAGAAAACAGTAAGCAACTAAGATGGTCGCTATTATTTCTTAATTCTTTACTTAGTAAGAAGGATCTTTGGTAATAAAAGAGATCTCTATAAGTAAATAGAAAACTAAGTAACATTTTATGATGTTCATATTCCAATATTGTATAATTATATATAGATAAAATAGTTTCATTGTGTTATTAATCATCAATTTTATTAAACAAAAAAGTGAAAAAAAAGTTATTAATAGTGATAGGTAAACGGAGTGTGCATATCTATTGTGGTGTGACATGCGTCATACCAACAGAATAGCTGTTTATAACTGGCTGTTTGCATTGAATGCTAGGCGCATAACAGTGGTAAGAAGAGAG
This sequence comes from Proteus sp. G2674, assembly GCF_009915195.1. NCBI lineage: Bacteria > Pseudomonadati > Pseudomonadota > Gammaproteobacteria > Enterobacterales > Morganellaceae > Proteus > Proteus sp. G2674. The sequence goes on along the minus strand of NZ_JAABLS010000010.1, from coordinate 162,809 downwards.
GTAACAAGAAGCAAAAATGCCACTATTTTGGTTTTTTCATTTAAATTAGTGGCATTTTTATTCAAAGTAATAGATGTAATTGACTACAATCCGCCTACTTCTCTCGGTGTTGCACGCATTGAAGTACTAATGGTATTACCCACCATATCTACCCGTGCTTGGAACGGCGGGAATGGTAATGGAATGCCATGCTCTGCAAAGGCTAGCAGAATATTTTGATGGATCTCATGTCTGGCTGGCATTCTATGTCCCATTTCTGCGGCATAAACACGTAACTCGAAGATTTGGATCCCTTGTTGTAGGTCAACCAAGTAAACCTCAGGAGCGGGGTTGTCTAAAATCATGGTAGAGCGTTTAGAGGCTTCTAATAAAACATTGGTCACTTGTTCACTATTGCAATCAGCTGGCGCAGGGATGGTCATTACGATACGTGTAATAGAGTCTGATAATGACCAGTTAATAAATTGCTCTGTAATAAATGCTTTATTAGGCACAATGATCTCTTTTCTATCCCAATCGGTGAGCGTGGTGGCTCGCGTATTGATTTTAGAAATATTCCCAGTCAAGTTACGGATAGTAACGGTATCACCAATACGGATTGGCTTTTCAAACAAGATCATTAACCCTGAGATAATGTTGGCAAAAATTTCTTGTAAGCCAAAACCAAGACCTACCCCCATAGCCGCAATTAACCATTGTAGTTTTGACCACTCAATACCTAATAATGAGAAACCAACAATACTGCCTATTAGGGTGATGCTGTATTTCGTTAAAGTGGTAATGGCATAACCTGTACCAGGTGTTAGATCTAAGTGTTGTAAAATTGCCAGTTCAAGCAGTGCTGGCAGGTTTCTTACCAATTGTGCCGTGATAATAATCACTAATATAGCGACTAAGATAGACCCCATGGTAATGGGCTGGATAGTATTGACGCCATTAACGGAGGAAGTCACATCCCATAGTCGGATATTATCGACAAAAGAGAAGGCTGTATTGAGCTCTGACCAGAGTAAAATCATGGACACGAGTGCAATCATGGTCAGAATAGAACGTACTAGACCAATAGATTGTGCACTAATCGCATCAAGGTCAATGGCTTGATCTTCCAACTCTAAGTTAGCGGTACTCTCACCACTGCTGCCAACAATGGTATTCTCATCTTCCCCTTTAGCTCGTTGAGCTAAAATTTCTGCCCGTTTTTGTTTGGCTCGTTCAAAGGCAAGCTTACGACGTTGGATCAGCATCCATCGTTGAATAATATGATAAATAATCAGCAAGGCAAACCAAATCGCCACAGACATCTCTAAGCGACCCAGTAATACGATGGAGGTTGAGAGATAGCCTAAGATAGCCGCGAGGGCTGCAAGAACAGGGGCAACAAGTAAGAACCACCATAAAATGGTATTTATCACATTATCACCAGAGCCATGTTTATCTAAGTAAAGCGGCACATGTGCCTTTTTTAGGCTTGAGGTAATAAAACTTAAAGCAATGCACAATAATAAAAAGCAAAAACGCCCAACCGTTGGCGCAAATTCTCTGTCACTATAGTATTCAAAGGTGATAAGCGACATCATTAATGGCACAATGACGAAGATCGATAGTTGATAAAAGCGCATCGCTTTTTTCACACGACTCTCTTTCCATTTAAATTGCGCGATAAATAACCCATTAGGGCGAGCAAAGGTAGCACTTATCATAAATAGCCATAGCACAGGGGCTGCTGCAGTTACACCATAACCAATCGCTCCCGCCATGGGATAACGCCATTCGACACTTTGTAAACCATATCCTACGGCAGACCATAATAGCGGTAGTGGTAAGGCGATTAATATTGACCAAAATACGGTACGCACCGTTAATGAGAAATGATCTTGAGTGACTTTACCAATGCGATTACTGACTCTTTCAAGAAACGCATTGTAATGCTTACGGGTACGAAGACTAAAACCGACAATAGATAGGGTGACCAGTAGATAGATAAAGGTATCTTGGTTTTTGAGCATGTTAACCGCAGCATGCCCTAATTGTGAGAAAGTATCTAATGAGAGTAGGCGAGTAATATCTTTAATTAATAAAACCGGATAATTGAGTTTTATTGGGCTGATATCGGCCACCCAGAACATATAGCGGTTTGTGGCATCTTTTGTCTCTTTTAAGGCATCCGCAAGTTGTGTTGTGGCTACTTTAAGCTTGGTCAGCTCTAGGATTTGGGAGTCATAACCGGATAAAAGAGAATTGAGTAACTCTTGGCGCGCTTGAATGAGGGAGTCAAAAATATATTGCTGAGCTTCTGGTAGCTTTGAGCCATCGGCAGTTTCAGGAGGCTGGATTTTGCCTAGGTTTTCTAGCATCTCTTCATAGCCTAATCGCTCAACACGTAACTGAACGATATCCCTATCCAGCTCTTGAGAGCGAGGCATTTCAGGTAAGCGAGCCAATTGTGTTCTTAATGCTTCACCTAATGCCGTAGAGCCACTTAACCATTGTGCTTGCTCTCGAATGGTTGTGAGTGTCTGTCTTACTTGTTGGGTTTGTTGTGTTGTTAGACGCTGTTTTTCGGTTAACTCACTCATTTCTTGCGTCTGTTTATTGAGGATCTGAGAAAGTTGACGGTTAGTCTCGATTTGCTTAGTCAGAAACTCGGGGAGTTCGCCCCCTTGCTCGGCGAGCATTTCTGTCTTTTCTAAAGCGAGATCTGCCACTTCTTGGCGCTTAATATTCAGTAAACTACGCAATTGTTGCAGTTGTACGTCAAGTCGTTGATAACGTTTTTTAAATAGCTCTAAGCGCAGTCGAGTAATTTCTTGACGATTATTAGCAGAAAGTTGCGCCATTTCCAGCTCATTAACCATCGCTTTTCGTGCTGTGACTTCAGCTTGGGTTAATTTATTTTGTGCTTCTGCTAGTGGGGTGTTTGATGCCCCTATTGCCGCTAAACGTGCCGTTGCATCACTTAGTAAACGACGAGCTTCTGAAAGTTGCTGAGGGAGTAAATTGAGTGATTCGCTGATTTCACGGCTTTTATCTTGCTCTTGTTGTTGTAGCCGAGCTTGTTCCATCAGTTGGCTACTCACTTGAATGATTTTTTGCTCAAGCTCAGGAATGGTAATTTTTTCTGGAATTGTTGGAACCGAGTGACTCTCTTCGAGTAATTTAGCCCTTAGCTCTTGAGTGATCTGCGGATATTCATCAATAGTCTTTTGATAATTATCCGCATTAACTTGAGCTTTTTCACCATCATTTATCCAATTGATGGTGCCTTGTAGCGCCTGAACAGTTTCAATATCTTGAGGGTTAGTACTGCCTTCAAGTTGTTTGATATCTTGACGTAATTTATCAACATCCGCAGCAAACACCGAAGTATTGAATGAGATAGTCAGAAAAAAGCTAAAAAGTAGACTGATTATCAGGCGCACAAGGTTTACTCCGAATTACGAATTATTCATTAATGGTATTATTATCGCAGGCCTTATGATCAGTGCCTGTGGCATTAATGATAGAGCCTAGTAGTTCTCCCATTAATGTTACAGAGCCGTTCATCAGATCTTTATTTAATTGAACACTATTTTCAGGGAAGAGGTTAATAACGGTCGAGCCTAATTTAAAGCGTCCCATCTCTTCACCTTTTTTCAGAAATATAGCGCCAACTTTATCCGCTTGAGGATAAGTCCAACGTTTAATAATACCTTCACGTGGTGGTGTTACCATGCCACACCAGACCGTTTCAATACTTCCTACAATGGTCGCTCCAACAAGAATTTGTATCATGGGACCAAATTGGGTGTCAAAAAGGCAAATAATACGTTCATTACGAGCAAATAAGTTAGGAACATTTGCCGCAGTTAAAGGATTAACAGAAAAGAGATCGCCGGGGACATAAATCATCTCTTTTAATAACCCATCGCAAGGCATATGAACACGGTGGTAATCCCGTGGTGAAAGATAGGTTGTAATAAATTGTCCATGGCGGAACTGGTCGGCCAAGGTAAAATTACCTGCTAGCAACGCTTCAAGGGTGTAAGAGTGCCCTTTGGCTTGTAAAATTTGATCGTCTTGGATCTGACCAAGCTGACTGACAGCGCCATCTGCGGGGAGAGCCAGTTGGTTATCTCCTTCAACAATAGGGCGAGCGCCATCTTTTAATGCACGAATAAAAAACTCATTAAATGTTGCATAAGCCTGAAATTGGCTCTCTTTCGCTTCATTCATATCAACTTTATATGTGCGAGCAAACATTTTGATAGCAAATTGAGTAACGCTACCTGCTTTTTTATTGGCAAACCAACCAGCTAGCTGTGTTAGCCATAATTTAGGCAATAGATACTGTAGTTTAATTTTTAGCTTGTCCAAAATGGCAACCTCTGGGATCGAACGATAAAAAATCGACAAAAGGGGTCTATTGTACCCACCCTTAATAGGGTTGTCAGTGAATCTATGCTTAAGAGTCTAAATTAATATTTTTACGCACTTTCACCTGACTCATACTTTCTAAAATACGATGATAGTTTTCAAATCGGGTTGGTGCGATTTCACCTTTATCTACGGCTTCGGTGATCAAGCAACCCGGATCGTCATTATGCTTACAATCACGGAATTTACAGCCTCCTAAGAAAGGTCGAAACTCAATAAAACCTTTGGTCACTTGCTCAGGTGTTAAATGCCACAAACCAAATTCACGTACCCCCGGTGAATCAATAACATCGCCTCCTAGAGGAAAATGGTAAAGGCGCGATGCGGTGGTGGTATGTTGTCCAAGCCCTGAGTTGTCAGAGACTTGATTGACCAGAATACTTTCTTCCATTGGTGGTAAGAGAGTATTGAGAAGGCTCGATTTACCCACACCTGACTGGCCAGCAAAAATAGAGATGCGGCCAATTAATGCTTGAGTTAATGCTTCTAATCCTTCTTTGGTATAGCTTGAGACTTCAAGCACTCGATAACCAATATCTTTATAAATTTGCATCCACTCACTTACCATCGCTCGGCTTTCTGCATCTAACATATCGACTTTATTCAATACAATAAGGGGTTCGATATTTAAGGTTTCACAAGCCACTAAGTAGCGGTCGATAATATTAAGTGAAAGCTCAGGTAAAATGGCTGAAACAATAATAATTTGATCGATATTAGCGGCAATAGGTTTAATACCATCATAATAATCTGGGCGAGTAAGTACAGAAGTACGCTCATGAACAGCTTCTACAATGCCATTGACGCGCACATTTTCTTGGGTTTGTAATGCAGGGCGCCACACCACTCTATCGCCTGTGACTAGGGATGAAATAGTACGGCGAATATTACAACGGGTAATGGAGCCATCTGCAGCTTCAATATCTGCATGTTGCCCAAAGCGACTGATAACGAGGCCTTCGGTCGCTTCGCCTAATTGTGTATCGTCTAATTCAACGTGATTTTTTTTCTCTTTGCTTTGCAAACGCTTTTTATGATTTTCTTGTACTCGGCGTTGCTGGCCTTTAGATAATTTACGTTTTGTCACCGATCCTCACTTGTGTTATTCGGTTAGATGTTCTTTTGTCGTGCTTATTGAGTAAACGCGCTATGATAAAGGTTAAAATATCATGTCTCACTCTAAGAAACAGCTAGGATATATTATGTCAAAAAGCGAGAACAATCTTATCTGGATAGATCTGGAAATGACCGGCCTTGATCCTGAACGCGATCGTATTATTGAAATTGCCACTATCGTCACCGATCCCCAACTTAATATTTTAGCTGAAGGTCCCGTTATTGCCGTACATCAATCGGATAAATTACTCGCCTCGATGGATGAATGGAATACTACAACACATACGGCAAGTGGTTTAGTTCAGCGGGTTAAAGAGAGTCAGTATGATGATGCAGCTGCACAACAAGCCACTATCGAATTCCTTGAAAAATGGGTGCCACAGGGTGCATCACCGATCTGTGGTAATAGTGTGGGGCAAGATAGACGTTTTTTATTTCGCTATATGCCTGAATTAGAAAAATATTTTCATTATCGTTATCTCGATGTCAGTACACTAAAAGAGTTAGCTCGTCGCTGGAAACCTGAAATCCTTGAAGGATTTAAGAAAAAAAATACTCATCAAGCGTTGGATGATATTCGAGAATCTATTGCTGAATTAGCCTATTATCGCCAAACCTTTATTAAAGAGTAGAAATTAGCGGATTGATGGCTGATATTGCATCATTGTGACGATTTTATCGTCATGCAATCAAAAAAACGCATTTTTTTACTGATAAGGGCTTGCGGTTAAGCATTTTTCTCGTATAATGCGCTTCCCGTACCGATGAAGAATTTCGTTTGTACGGGTGTAAGAAAGACGCGGGAATAGCTCAGTTGGTAGAGCACAACCTTGCCAAGGTTGGGGTCGCGAGTTCGAGTCTCGTTTCCCGCTCCAATCTTTCTTCGATAGTTATCAGTATTAGCGACGCGGGAATAGCTCAGTTGGTAGAGCACAACCTTGCCAAGGTTGGGGTCGCGAGTTCGAGTCTCGTTTCCCGCTCCAAATCTTTCTTCGATAATTATCAGCACAAAACTTACCAAATGCGGGAATAGCTCAGTTGGTAGAGCACAACCTTGCCAAGGTTGGGGTCGCGAGTTCGAGTCTCGTTTCCCGCTCCAAATCTTCTTCCAAAGACTTCAATAAACTCAGTAAATTCTTATAAATCAAAGCGTTTGTCGTAATAGCATTAGCTAAGCTGTTTTTAGAAGTCGGCCTGTCTCTCTATGATAAGAATATACAGTAAGATATTTTTACCCTAAAAGTCACAAGGACATAACTATGGACAGGAAATAGCAATACTTGTATAAAATATAACCAAAAAATCTTTATTTTCTCTCTCACTTTTTAAAAATGAGTCTACACTGTGGTAGGTGCAGATCAGCGATTGTAGCTAATACACTTAAAGCGAGTGACCCATTGCAGTGCAGAAAAAGGGAAATCGATAACAGCAAGAAAGATCAAGCTATTTTTTTGTGATCTATCTTTGATCTTTGCTTGCATTTCTATTTAGCCAGCACTAGAATGTGCGCCTTTCCTCGTTTAGGGGGGAGCTAAACCTCAGATCAATTTTTGTTGTTTAGGTTTTTATTCTGTTAAATATACTTTGAAGAGTATTTTTTATGAAGAAAAGTATTTTTATGACTTTTCTTTGGAAAAAAGAGCCCGAGTTCCACTTATCTTAATATTCTTATCGAAATAAATTATCCACAATAAGATGCTCATAATCCTTGCATCTAGCACTAATTTATTTTTTTACTGCACAGAGTTATCCACAGGCTGCTATCATTGAGTCATTAGCATATTATGCTAGTGGGTTAAATATTGCTTTTATCTATCCACTTGATAAGTAAGTTTATTTTTATTTTTTTTAATTTGTGCCACACTTCGCTTGAATTTTTTCTTCATATTGATAGACAAAGAGTTTTTATTTTATTCACAGGTGAAATTATCTCATCTTATGAGTATGCGTATCATGTTAAAAACTAAGCATCACGAGGTAGGCCCTTAGTTATTGCCCTTACTAGACGTTTTTGTTGTGAAGTCTGTATTTTTAGTGTTTTTTCTTCTCTTTTGGCTTTCTGTTGGGCGATAGCCCAGTGCAAATGTTCATCTAAAACCTCCCCTAAACCAAAGCGCTCTTGCAAGGCCAGTACAATTTTGTCCTGATAAGGGGCATTGCCTAACGCAACACTAATATTTCTTAGCCAACGTAAATAGCCAATTCGTCGGATCGGTGAACCTTCTGTAATACGCAGGAATTTTTCTTCACTCCATTGGAATAGATCCAGCAATTCTGGTGTATGTAAGGTACGGCGCGGAGAAAAATCATCTTCCTCTGTGAGCGAAGAAAAACGATTCCATGGGCAAATTAATTGGCAATCATCACAACCATAGATACGATTGCCCATCAAAGGGCGAAATTCTTCAGGAATAGCGCCTTCAAGTTCAATCGTTAGGTAAGAAATACAGCGACGAGCATCAATGGTGTAAGGCTCTACGATGGCGCCTGTTGGGCAAGTGGTCATGCAAGCTACACATTTACCGCATTGCTCTTCAACGGGAGAATCAATAGGCAAAGGTAAATTAATTAATAATTCACCGAGAAAAAACCAAGAGCCAGCCTGATTATTGATAACAAGTGAGTGTTTACCAACCCACCCAAGACCAGCTTTCACGGCCAATGGTCGTTCCATTATCGGCGCTGAATCAACAAAAGGGCGAAAATTAACAATACCTTGATATTCAAACTGTTGGCAATATTGCGTAATTTTTTCACCTAATTTTTTAAGGCGTTGTCTTAATACTTTGTGATAATCTCTACCCAATGCATAACGGCTAATATAGCCTTGCTCTGGATTATTAAGGGTACGAGCAAAAGCGGCATCTGTTGGCAAATAGTTCATTCTGACGCTGATCACACGCAATGTGCCCGGCACCAATTCATGGGGTCTTGCTCGAGTCATGCCATATTTAGCCATCCATGCCATTTCACCATGATACTGTTTATCTAACCAAGCTTGTAAACGAGGCTCTTCGAGCGATAAATCAGTATCGCAAATTCCTGTTTGTTGGAATCCTAATTCAGTTCCCCAACGTTTTATATTTTGAGCAAGGTGATGAAGATCGAGTGATGACATGAGCAACCGAAATAATAGCTAATAGGTGAGTCCTAAGAGTGCGCAGTGTATCATAGTGCAACGATAGGAAAAATCCTCGTAAGAAATAGATTTATGGTATGGTTATTTGAAATTGATTCTGATAATAATTTACTTTAAGTGAATATAAAAATGGTCTGTTTGCATGTGCTCTAACATGCTATTAACTAAGTCGTTATTACCTAACAATAGATTGTATGAATATGAAAGAATGGGTTGTTACATTAGAAGATGAAGCTGCAACAGTAAAACTAGGGCATTCAGTCGCAATGGCGACAAATAACCAAGGGCTTATTATTTATTTATTTGGTGATCTAGGGGCCGGGAAAACCACCTTTAGCCGCGGATTTTTACAAGCTTTAGGTCATCAAGGTCATGTTAAAAGTCCGACATATACCTTGGTAGAGCCTTATATGCTGACACCACGCCCAGTCTATCATTTCGATCTTTATCGCTTAGCTTCAGCGGAAGAGTTAGAATTTATGGGGATACGTGACTATTTTGCACAAGATCCACTGTGTCTCATTGAATGGCCTTCTCAAGGGGAAGGGTTTATACCTAATGCGGATTTAGAGCTTCATTTAAGCTATGAAAATGAAGGTCGTAAAGCCCATTTTATTGCCCTTTCACAGAGAGGGAATGCTGTTTTATCCCGTATTCAGTCTGCATAAAGGAATATTGATTATGTCGAGTCTCATCACTATTGTGAGCCAATGTCAGCGTTATATTGCCACCTTTTTGTTGGTTGTTCTGTCACTTTTTGTGGTGCAAATAGCACAAGCCGCTACGGTAACAGAAGTGAAGGCCGAAAATGGGGATGTGGCTACAACACTTACATTTTCGTTTAGTGGTGGGAAACCAAGCTATAGATATTATTTACTGAAAAATCCAGATAGGTTAGTGATGGATTTTAAGCAAGGTAGCCAAATAACGGGTTTACCTGTGACATTAAATCGTCAGCAATTAGCACAGAAAATTCGCAAGACACAATCAAAAGATAGCCAATATCAAAGTATGGTGGTAGAGCTTGCCAAACCAGTCGTGGTGACGGAGCGCTTGTTAAATAGCAATGGTGAATATAAGTTAGTACTTACTATAAAACCTATTAATGCTCGACAAAATAACAATACATCAACGACGGTCAGTGTAGTGGCGTTATCAGCAAACAAAGCCACAAATACGGTGGCTAATCAACAGATGGCGCCTTTGGTGAGTACACCTAAGCAACCTGTTACACCTGTAGTACCGGTAAAGCCTCGCACAACCTCGAATAAGCCAGCGTCGAGCGATCGGCAAATAATTATTGCGATTGACGCAGGGCATGGTGGTCAAGATCCCGGCGCTATTGGGCAAAAAGGTAATCGTGAAAAAGATGTTACCTTAAGAGTGGCAAAAAAATTAGAAGCGATTTTGCGTAATGATCCTATGTTCAAACCGGTTTTAACCCGCAATGGCGACTATTTTATTTCTGTTGCTGGACGCTCTGAAGTGGCCCGTAAGCAAGGTGCCAATATGTTAGTGTCTATTCATGCCGACTCTGCACCTAATCGCAGTGCGCGCGGGGCATCTGTTTGGGTATTGTCAAATCGTCGCGCGAATAGTGAATTAGGTAAATGGCTTGAACAAAGCGAAAAACAATCAGAGCTTCTCGGTGGCGCCGGTGATGCACTCGCAGAAGGGGTTGATCCCTATTTAAGCCAAGCAGTATTAGATTTACAATTTGGTAATTCACAGCGTGTAGGCTATGACGTTGCGGTAGCGGTGTTATCTGAACTTAGAAAAGTAGGATCATTACATAAAAAAACACCAGAGCACGCCAGCTTAGGGGTTTTACGTTCACCTGATATTCCGTCTATTTTAGTCGAAACAGGTTTTATTAGTCATGCCGCTGAGGAACAATTGCTGATTTCAGATGCTTACCAAGAGAAATTAGCCGCTTCAATCTATGCCGGATTAAAAAATTACTTTCTCGCTCATCCCTTACAGAATGGGCCAAAATAAAGATAAACGTGGGATAAGGTAATGGCGATTAATTTATTACCTCCTCAGTTAGCAAATCAGATTGCAGCAGGGGAAGTCGTTGAAAGACCCGCTTCTGTTGTTAAAGAGTTACTTGAAAACAGCTTAGACGCGGGTGCGACAACAATTGATATCGATATCGATAAAGGTGGCGCTAAGCTAATTCGTATCCGCGATAATGGATGCGGCATTTCTCGTGATGATTTGAAGTTAGCACTTGCTCGCCATGCAACAAGCAAAATATCGACACTGGATGATCTTGAAGTCATTATGAGCATGGGGTTTCGTGGTGAAGCCTTAGCCAGTATCAGCTCTGTATCACGTTTAACCTTAACATCTCGTACTGCATCTCAAGAGGAGGCTTGGCAAGCCTACGCCGAAGGGCGTGATATGACAGTGGCAGTCAAGCCAGCAGCACATCCGGTGGGGAGCACAGTTGAAGTGCTCGATCTTTTTTATAACACTCCTGCAAGACGTAAATTTTTACGTACCGAAAAAACAGAGTTTGGTCATATAGATGAAGTAGTACGTCGTATAGCCTTATCCCGCTTTGATGTGTCAATTAATTTAACCCACAACGGTAAGCGGGTGCGTCAATATCGCGCTGCGAAAGAAACTCATCAGCATCATCGTCGTTTAAGTGCTATCTGTGGTAATCATTTTGTTGATCAAGCAATGCAACTGACGTGGGAGCATGGTGATCTGGCAATAAAAGGCTGGGTAGAGCATCCTTTAGCTCCAGTGCAAAGCAGTGAAATACAGTACTGTTATGTCAATGGGCGCATGATGCGCGATAGATTGATTAACCATGCTATTCGTCAAGCATATGAAGGTTATTTGCAAGGTGAGCAGCAACCTTCTTATGTGCTTTATTTAACCGTCGACCCTCATCAAGTGGATGTCAATGTGCATCCTGCCAAACATGAAGTGCGTTTTCACGAATCGCGCTTAGTACACGATTTTATCTATCAAGCTGTCTTGAGTGTGTTAAGGCAGGTTACAGAAGATACGTTATCTTTAGATGAAGAGGATAATGGGGCTTTAACTGCCACAACATTTCCTGAAAATCGCCAAGTTGCGGGAGAAAATGTTTTTTCGCAGCCTTATCAAGCACCAGTAATCTCATCTACGCAAAAAAAGAGCACGGGAGCTTACCAAGGAAGTGCAGGAAAAGGGTTAACAGATACGCAAAAGAGTCCCCAAAAAACGCTAGATACACGTCAGTTTGGTGAGAGTTATCAACGTACGCAAGGCATGCTTTATCAAAAAATGATGCAAGAAAGTGCGAGCGATGTTGAAAATAAAGAAAAAATACCCCTATTTCCCCCTCGTCCCCCATTGAATTTAGTTGATGTTGGTCATACAACTAATAACAATGAAACAAATGTAATTTCAGTGGTGCCTCGTTCTGTTAATGCCAGCGCAGCGCAAACAGATTATACTTTTGGCCGGGTATTGGCGATTTATCAGCAGAAATATGCGTTAATTGAATCTTCGCAAGGTCTAGGGCTGTTAGCATTGGAAGAAGCTGATTTTCTGTTAAAATGTGCCCAGTTATTGCCAGAAAATGAAAATCTGAAACCCCAACCTTTGCTAGTGCCTTTAAAAGTCACACTCAGTAAAGATGAAATTAATACATTTAAGCAGTTTCAGGCGTTAATCAGTGATTTTGGGATTGTTATCGACATCTCTCATGGTAAAGCGACGATCCACGCGGTCTCGTTGCCTTTGCGACAGCAAAATTTACCTGTATTACTGACAAAGCTATTAGCTTATTTGGCAACAGAAAAATTATGCTCTAAACAACAAATTGGGCATTGGTTAGCAAAACAGTTAAGTCATGAGTCGGGTGTTTGGTCACAGGCTCAGGCAGTAGGATTATTGGCTGATATTGAACGATTATGTCCACAATATGTCAGACAGCCGTCCAAAAACTTATTACAATTAATAGAATTACAACCTGTGGTAGCGGCACTGAATAATGAGCGAAGTAAAAACGCAAATAAAACCTAAAGCAATCTTTCTGATGGGGCCAACAGCCTCTGGTAAAACCGCATTAGCCATTGCGCTAAGACAAAAACTGCCCGTTGATCTTATTAGTGTTGATTCTGCTCTTATTTATCGTGGTATGGATATTGGTACTGCGAAACCGGATGAGACAGAGCAGTCGCTTGCACCACATCGTTTAATTGATATTCTAGATCCCGCATTACCTTATTCTGCCGCAGACTTTCGTAAAGATGCGTTAAAAGCAATGGAAGAAATTACGGCTGCAGGACGAATTCCACTATTAGTGGGCGGGACTATGCTATATTTTAAAGCGTTATTAGAAGGCTTATCGCCTTTGCCCAGTGCTAATCCAGAAATTCGTGCTGAAATCGAAAAAAAAGCAGCCGAACAAGGGTGGGAGGCAATTCATCAAGAGCTAGCATCCGTCGATCCCGTTGCGGCCAAACGGATCCATCCTAATGATCCTCAACGCCTTTCTCGTGCACTGGAAGTTTACCTGATTTCAGGTAAATCGATGACAGAATTAACTCAAATATCAGGCGAAGCATTGCCTTATGATGTTTATCAGTTTGCGATTGCTCCGAAAGATAGAAATGTACTTCATCAACGCATTGAAGCACGTTTTAAACAGATGTTAACGTGTGGCTTTGAAGATGAAGTAAAATCATTATACCAACGGGGCGATCTGCATGAAGATTTACCTTCTATACGTTGTGTCGGCTATCGCCAGATGTGGTCATATTTATCCGGCGAAATCGACTATGATGAGATGGTTTATCGAGGGATCTGCGCTACCCGGCAATTAGCGAAGCGACAAATCACTTGGTTAAGAGGTTGGCATGATGTTCATTGGTTAGATAGTGAAGATTTTGAACAGTCTCTTAACACTGTTTTGCAGGTAGTTAGTGCATAGATGGTAGGTTTGTGTAAAATTGATAGTTGCTAAAGTGCAATTTTTGAGTAGTTCATTTTTTCGAACCATTAGGTTCTAGTATAAAACAACAAAATAAGGAAAACATAGAATGGCTAAGGGGCAATCTTTGCAAGATCCTTTTCTGAACGCATTACGTCGTGAAAGGGTCCCTGTTTCAATCTATTTGGTAAACGGCATTAAATTACAGGGTCAGATCGAATCTTTTGACCAATTTGTTATTCTGCTGAAAAACACTGTTAGTCAGATGGTATACAAACATGCTATCTCTACCGTAGTACCTTCTCGTCCTGTTTCTCATCATAGCAATACAGGTACCAACCAAGCGGGTACAAACTACAGTGGCGGTAACGCGACTCAGCAGGATGATGTTGCAGAATAATTATCAAATATTATTCTTAATATAATAAAAACATAGGTAGGGAGACTTTACCTATGTTTTTCCTGTTTTTATAAAGTCCATGAGGTTTCGCCTTTGTTTGATCGTTATGAAGGTGGCGAATTAGCCGTTTTAGTGCACGTTTTCTTTTCGCAAGAAAAGGATATTGATGACTTGCAAGAGTTTGAATCTTTGGTGACATCTGCCGGTGTAAAACCAGTTCAAATTATTACAGGGAGCCGTAGAGCGCCTCACTCCAAATATTATGTGGGAGAAGGTAAAGCGGAAGAAATCGCAGAAGCAGTAAAAGCGAGTGGTGCAGATGTGGTGCTATTTAATCACGCACTCTCACCGGCACAAGAACGAAATCTGGAAAGACTTTGTGAATGTCGTGTGGTTGATCGCACGGGAGTTATCCTTGATATTTTTGCTCAACGAGCAAGAACGCATGAAGGAAAGCTACAGGTAGAACTCGCTCAGTTACGTCATTTATCAACCCGTTTAGTTCGAGGGTGGACACACTTAGAACGACAAAAAGGGGGGATTGGATTACGTGGCCCTGGCGAAACACAGCTTGAAACAGACCGACGTTTGCTCAGAGGTAAAATTAGTCAAATTCTAATGCGTCTAGGCAAAGTTGAACGTCAGCGTGAACAAGGACGACAAGCGCGAAGTAAAGCTGATATTCCAACGTTATCTTTGGTGGGTTACACCAATGCGGGTAAGTCGAGTTTATTCAATCGTATAACCTGTGCTGATGTGTATGCTGCTGATCAGCTGTTTGCGACACTGGATCCTACCTTAAGACGAATTCAGGTCGATGATGTTGGTACCGTGGTGTTAGCTGATACGGTTGGTTTTATCCGACATCTACCTCATGATCTGGTGGCGGCATTTAAGGCAACGCTACAAGAAACACGTGAAGCGACATTGCTTCTTCATGTTATTGATGCCGCTGATAGCCGTTTTGAAGAGAACATTCATGCAGTTGAAAATGTATTAGAAGAGATTGATGCTCACGAGATACCGACACTGTATGTGATGAATAAAATTGATCTTCTTGAGGACTTCACCCCAAGAATTGATCGAAATGAAGATAATTTACCTGTTAGGGTTTGGGTTTCTGCACAAACAGGTGAAGGTATTCCTCTGTTATATCAGGCGTTGACAGAGCGCCTTTCAGGTGAGATCGCACACGTTGAATTGCGTTTACCGCCAGAAGAAGCAGGGCGATTACGTAGCCGTTTTTATCAATTACAGGCTATTGAGCGTGAATGGATTGAAAAAGACGGTAAAGTTGGGCTAATCACCCGAATGCCTATGGTAGACTGGCATCGACTTTGCAAGCAGGAGCCTACTTTATTGGATTACGTGGTCTGATAATTGGCCATACTAAAGAACATTAACTGAGAGCTGGCGATGAAATCGGCTCTTAAGCCTGATAAATCTAATCATAATAATGGAGCTAGAACATGGCGTGGAATCAGCCCGGTAACAACGGACAAGACCGCGACCCGTGGGGGAACCGAAACGGCGGTAATAATAACGGCGACGGGAACTCTAACGGTAATCAAGGAGGTCGGGATCGTAAAGCATCAGATCTCGATGATTTGTTCCGGAAACTGAGTGCAAAACTTGGCGGTTTCGGTGGTAAAAAAGGAGGAAACTCCTCTTCTGGGCAGAATGGCGGACCTCGTGGTAATGCTGGAAACGTATTAGTTTCTCTTGCATTAGGTGCAGTGGTTGTCGTTTGGGCTGCCAGTGGTTTTTATACCATTAAAGAAGCCGAACAAGGTGTTGTGACTCGTTTCGGTAAATTTTACCAAATCGTCGAGCCTGGTTTAAACTGGAAACCGACTTTCATTGATGAAGTTCAGCCTGTCAACGTGAAAACTATCCGTGATTTAACTACGGGTGGCATGATGTTGACATCAGATGAAAACATGGTTCAAGTTGAGATAAACGTTCAATATGTTGTCTCAGATCCAGAAGCATTTCTCTTTAATGTCACAACGCCAATGAACAGCCTAGGACAAGCGACAGACAGTGCCGTCCGTGGTGTCATTGGTCGTTCAGAAATGGAAAAGATCCTGACATCGAACCGCTCAGAAATTCGTGATCAAACCCGTCAAGAATTAGAAGAGACGATCCGCCCTTATAAAATGGGGATCTCCATTGTGGACGTCAACTTCCAAGTCGCTCGCCCACCAGAAGCGGTCAAAGCGGCATTCGATGACGTAATTGCGGCACGAGAAGAAGAGCAGAAAACCATTCGTCAGGCTGAGGCTTATAAAAACGAAGTGTTACCATTAGCAAAAGGTAACGCACAACGTATGATTGAAGAAGCAACTGCTTATAAAACGAGTGTGGTGATGAAAGCAGAAGGTGAGGTGGCGAGTTTCGCCAAAATCTTACCTGAATATCGCGCAGCACCGGAAATTACTCGTGAGCGTCTGTATATTGAAACAATGGAAAAAGTGTTGTCGAAAACACGTAAAGTCATTGCCAATGACAAAGGTAACAGTATGTTGGTTCTGCCTTTAGAGCAAATGTTACGCCAACAACCAAAAGCGCCAACGTCAGTTAATAGTGTCACAGAGGCACCTGCGCGTATTTCAACCCCTACGCCAAGTACCCACACAACACCTACTCAGAAACCAGCAACAACTTATGGTAACGGTGGATATGGTAGCAATAATAGTGGTGGTTATGGTCAGCCTTATGGCTCTAATCAAGGAGGACAATAATCATGCGTAAAGTTATCGCTGTTGTTGCAGTTATTATTTTAGCGTTGTTGTACTCCTCAGTATTTGTCGTGCAACAATATGAACGCGGTATTATTTTACGTTTCTCGAAAGTGGTACGTGATGCTGAAAACAAACCGGTCGTTTATGAACCAGGTATTCACTTTAAAATTCCATTTATTGAGAATGTGAAAAAACTGGATGCGCGTATCCAAACGATGAATATCCAGCAAGATCGCTTCTTATCAGGTGAGAACAAAGACTTGTTAGTTGACTCTTATCTGAAATGGCGTATCAGTGATTTTAGTACTTACTACCTAGCTACTGGTGGTGGTAATACGATGCAAGCAGAAACCTTATTGCGTCGTAAATTTAGTGACCGTTTACGCTCTGAAATTGGTCGTATGAGTGTAAACCAAATTATCACTGATTCACGTGGTCGTTTAACCATTGATGTGCGTAATGCGTTGAATGAAGGTACACCTTCTCGCGATAAAAGTGATGCAGATGATGCTATTGCTATTGCTGCGAAGAAAGTGGCAGAAGAGACCAAAGGTAAAGCCCCTGCTATCAATATGAACAGTATGGCGGCATTAGGTATTGAAGTGATTGATGTTCGTATCAAACAAATCAACTTACCAATGGAAGTTTCTGAAGCCATTTATCAACGTATGCGTGCAGAGCGTGAAGCGGTTGCTCGTCGTCACCGTTCACAAGGTCAAGAAGAAGCGGTGAAAATCCGTGCTGCAGCAGATAAAACAGTGACAGAAACCTTAGCTGAATCGGAGCGTGAATCGTTACGTATTCGAGGTGAAGGGGATGCGCAAGCAACTAAACTATTTGCTGATGCATTCAGTCAAGATCCTGACTTCTATGCGTTTATCCGTAGCTTACGTGCTTATGAGAATAGCTTTAATAAAGACGGTAATGACGTCATGGTGTTAAGTCCAGATAGCGATTTCTTACGCTATATGAAAGCACCAACTAAAGCGAGAGCGATTGAAGAGTAATCGTCATCGTTCAACAAAATAAATAATCATCCCCTAAGATAAAACTTAGGGGATTTTTTTAGCTTTTAATCAAGTAGATAGAATTAAAACAAATAAAGAAAATCGTTTTTTATTATTGAATGAAACGAAAAATCGCTCGCAACCATTTCCAAATTGCCTTTAGCTGAGATAGTATAAAGTGAAAATTGCATTTCAAGATAAACCTTCGGCAATCCCGAGGCGTCTTCTTAGCCATTTTCACTTTTATGTCACTCTGCTTCCTGTTTTTGCGATCAAAACTGTTGATAAAAATCACAAGTATCTTGTGATGTGGTTTTTTCGGGCAAAAATATTGACAATGGCAAGATAATCTATTGCTTAAAAGCGGGGATGACATAATTAGATAAAATCTACTGTAACTCTTGAATTGAGATGGTAGAATCCTTTTTTAAGCAACCGAGTGTATTTTGAAATGAGTAATAACGTTGTCGTATTAGGCACCCAATGGGGTGACGAAGGCAAAGGCAAGATCGTCGACTTGCTGACAGAACGTGCTAAGTATGTTGTTCGTTACCAAGGCGGACATAACGCAGGTCACACCCTAGTCATTGACGGTGAAAAAACCGTTCTCCACTTAATCCCATCAGGCATTCTTCGTGAAAATGTTGTCAGCATCATCGCAAACGGTGTCGTATTATCGCCAGAAGCATTGATGAAAGAAATGACACAGCTCGAAGAGCGTGGTATTCCTGTTCGTTCACGTCTACTGCTGTCAGAAGCTTGCCCATTAATTCTGCCTTATCACATTGCATTAGATAACGCCCGTGAAAAAGCACGTGGTGAGAAAGCGATTGGTACTACGGGTCGTGGTATTGGTCCTGCTTATGAAGATAAAGTCGCACGCCGTGGTTTACGTGTTGGTGATCTATTTGATAAAAAAGCATTCGCTCAGAAGCTTAAAGAGATCATCGAATACCATAATTTCCAACTGGTTAATTATTACAAAGTTGAGCCTGTTGATTACCAAAAAACCTTAGACGATATCATGGCGATCGCTGATATCTTAACTGGGATGGTTGTTGACGTTTCTGACTTACTTTACAAAGCAACACAAAAAGGTGAGTTAGTGATGTTTGAAGGGGCGCAAGGTACTCTATTAGATATCGATCACGGTACTTATCCGTATGTCACCTCTTCAAATACCACCGCAGGTGGTGTTGCAACAGGTTCCGGCTTAGGTCCTCGTTATGTTGGTTATGTATTAGGTATCATTAAAGCCTATTCTACCCGTGTTGGTGCAGGTCCATTCCCTACAGAATTATTTGACGAAACGGGCGATTTCCTGCGTGAAAAAGGCCAAGAGTTCGGTGCAACAACAGGTCGTAGTCGCCGTACTGGTTGGTTAGATATTATTGCTATCCGCCGTGCTGTTCAAATCAACTCATTGTCAGGCTTCTGCATGACCAAACTTGATGTCTTAGATGGTCTGAAAGAAGTTAAAGTGTGTGTAGGTTATCGCTTACCAAATGGCGAAGTGATTGAAACTACACCATTAGCAGCAGATGATTGGGAAGGTATTGAGCCTATTTATGAATCTATGCCTGGCTGGAACGAAAGCACTTTCGGCGTAAAAGATAAAGCACAGTTACCACAAGCCGCGTTAAATTATATTAAACGCGTTGAAGAGTTAACTGGTGTGCCTGTTGATATCGTTTCTACAGGTCCAGATCGTTCAGAAACGATTATTCTCCGTCATCCATTTGATGCATAATTTATTGTATTAATTGGTTTGATGTGAAAATCGTCCCTGAAAATGACAGGGGCGATTTTTTCGCATCTGTAACAAAGCCGAACTGAGCCACTATGTTGATTAGCAATAAAACGAGAAACAGTTTCCCGCTCGGTTGCGTTTTTGTTTTAGGGCTATGGTCAGAAGTGAAATAAGATAACGTTATTTTGTTGTCAACTAAGAGAAGCGATCTGTTGAAAAGCGACAGGATCGCTTTTTCTTTGCCTGTGATATCGCTATTATTTTAATGGTTGTGGTGAGTAAGCCTAAAAGCGCGGACTTTTGAGTATATCTTTGCTAAATGTCCAAAAATTAAACATAATATTGCTTAATAAAATGATATTCTCATTACTCATTATTTATCCTTTAACTTCTTTAACTGGGAGTTTTACTTTTCAGAGGTCATTGTGCAATTAACCAGTTTTACAGATTATGGATTGCGGGCATTGATATATATGGCTTCATTGCCAGAAGGCAAAATGACGAGCATCACCGAAGTGACGCAGGTCTATGGTGTGTCACGTAATCATATGGTTAAGATTATTAATCAGCTAAGTCATATGGGATTTGTCGAAGCGATACGTGGAAAAAATGGTGGTATACGCTTAGGTAAACCTGCCGCTGATATTATTGTCGGCGAGGTCGTTCGTGCTTTAGAGCCGCTTTCACTGGTTAACTGTAGTGCTGAGTTTTGTCATATCACCCCAGCTTGTCGATTAAAACTTGTATTAAATCAAGCGATAGAACAGTTTTTGAAAGAGCTAGACCGTCATACACTGGCTGAATTGGTAGAAAACAACAGCCCCTTATATAAATTGTTATTAGAAGATGTTTGAGTCGACAATTTCATCATTCTGATAGCTTGGAGGTCATAATGTCCAAAGATCCTTTTCAGGATAGAGAAGCCGAAAAATACGCCTCTCCAATTGCTAGTCGTGAATTTATTTTAGAAGAAATGAAGAAACGCCCGGCCCCGATGAGCCGTGAAGATATCGCGCAGGCATTGAAAATTTCAGGTGAAGAAAATCTGGAAGCATTACGTCGTCGTTTACGGGCTATGGAACGAGATGGTCAGTTAGTTTTTACTCGACGTCAGTGTTATGCCTTACCTGAACGCCTCGATCTTTGGAAAGGTAAAGTTATCGGTCACCGTGACGGCTATGGTTTTTTACGTGCGGAAGGCCAAAAGGATGATCTCTATCTTTCACAAGATGAAATGAAAAAAACCATGCATGGTGATGTGATTTTAGCGCAACCCCTAGGCATGGATAGAAAAGGGCGTCGAGAAGGTCGCGTCGTTCGTGTTCTTGAACCCAGAAACAGCCAAATTGTTGGGCGCTATTTTATTGAGTCAGGTATGGGATTTGTGGTACCTGACGATAGCCGTTTAAGTTTTGATATTCTTATCCCTAAAGAAGATATCATGGGCGCACGTATGGGGAATGTGGTGGTGGTTGAAGTTACCACAAGACCAACACGGCGTACTCAAGCGGTAGGACGCATTGTTGAAATTTTAGGTGAAACTATGGGGACGGGAATTGCGGTAGAAATTGCACTACGCACCCATGAAATTCCTCATACTTGGCCACCTAAAGTAGAAAAAGAAATCGCTGATTTAAAAGAAGATGTGCCAGAGTCAGCGAAACAAGGCCGCGTTGATTTGCGTGATCTCCCTTTAATTACCATTGATGGTGAAGATGCGCGAGACTTTGATGATGCTGTTTATTGCCAGCGTAAAAAAGGCGGGGGCTGGCGTTTATGGGTAGCAATTGCAGATGTGAGCTATTATGTACGCCCTCAAACTGCATTAGACACAGAAGCGCGTAGCCGAGGCAATTCGGTCTATTTCCCATCTCAAGTTGTCCCTATGCTGCCAGAAGTACTGTCGAATGGATTATGTTCATTAAATCCACAAGTCGACCGTTTATGTATGGTTTGTGAAATGACCGTTTCTGAGCAGGGGCGCCTTTCATCTTATAAATTCTATGAAGCCGTAATGAGCTCTCACGCGCGAATGACTTACACCAAAGTATGGAAAATCATTCAAGGTGATGAAGAGTTACGTGAGCACTACCAACCGATCGTAAAAGATATTGAGCACCTTTATGAGCTATATCAAGCTCTCGATAAGGCGCGTGAACAGCGTGGTGCCATTGGTTTTGAATCGGAAGAAGCGAAATTTATTTTCAATGCAGAACGTCGTATCGATCGTATCGAACCGGTTGTACGTAATGATGCACATAAATTAATTGAAGAGTGCATGATTTTAGCCAATATTGCGGCGGCGCGTTTTGTTGAGAAAAATGAAGAGCCTGCGTTATATCGTGTGCATGATAAACCCAAAGAAGAGAGCGTAATGAATTTACGTTCGGTATTTAATGAACTGGGTTTAACATTACCGGGAGGATTAACACCGGAGCCAGGCGATTATGCGCGAGTCATGAAAGAAGTCGAAGAGCGTCCAGATCACGAAATGCTACAAACCATGGTATTGCGCTCCATGAAACAGGCGATTTACGATCCTGAAAATCGAGGTCACTTTGGTTTAGCATTAAAATCTTATGCTCACTTCACTTCCCCCATCCGTCGTTATCCTGACTTAGCATTACATCGCGCTATTAAATACCAGATAGCGAAACAGCAAGGCCATGGCTCACAACGCTGGACCCCAACGGGGGGCTATCATAGTGATATGGATACCATGCTTCAATTAGGGGAGCACTGCTCTTTAACTGAACGTCGGGCGGATGAAGCAACCCGTGATGTGGCTGATTGGCTGAAATGTGATTTCATGCTTGATCAAATTGGTCAGCAATTTACCGGTATTATTACCAGTGTCACTGGTTTCGGTTTCTTTGTGCGCTTAAACGATCTATTTATTGATGGTCTTGTTCATGTATCCACATTAAATAATGATTACTATCAATTTGATAATGTTGGACAACGTTTAATTGGTGAGTCATCAGGTCAGGTATATCGTCTGGGTGATGAAGTTGAAGTGAAAGTTGAAGCGGTCAGTATGGATGAACGTACTATTGACTTCTCATTGATTTCAACAACACGTAAAGCACGTAACCCCGGGAAAACAGCACGTGTTCGTGCGTTAAAAGGGGGAAAAGACAAGAAAAATGCGAGCAGTAGTAAGTCTCGTCGTCGTGATGCCAGCAAAGACAAAAACTTTGAACCTGATAGTGCCTTTAAGAAAGGTAAATCAAGTAAAGAAAAACAGAGTAAAGATAAAGTCATTAAAGAGAAAATTGCGAAGGATAAGGCGAGTACTAAACGTAAAAAAGCCTCTGCACAAACCAAAAAGATAGAGGCGAAATTAAAAGCCAAACGTGCGGCGAAACGCACTAAAGCGTAGTTATACAACGAAGTCATTCACTGTTTGACTCCTATTAAAAAGGCGGATTTTCCGCCTTTTATCTGTTATTGTGCCTTTTATTTTTTAACGAGTAACAACCGCTATGAGCGAAGATATTATTTATGGTATTCACGCAGTAAAAGCACTGCTTGAGCGTGATCCGACACGTTTTAAAGAAGTTTATGTGTTAAAAGGACGCGAAGATCGTCGTTTAATGCCGGTGATCCATGCGCTGGAAGAACAAGGGATCTTAGTTCAAGTTGCTAATCGCCAATGGTTAGATAATCAAACTGAAGGTGCGGTTCACCAAGGGATAATTGCTAAGGTAAAACCTAGTCGTCAGTACCAAGAACAAGATTTACCGGACTTATTAGCTGAAGTAGGTACACCTTTTCTATTAGTGTTAGATGGTGTGACTGATCCACACAACTTAGGGGCATGCTTACGTAGTGCTGATGCGGCTGGTGTTCACGCAGTCATTGTACCAAAAGATCGCTCAGCTCAATTAAATGCCACGGCGAAAAAAGTCGCTTGTGGTGCTGCAGAAAGCGTACCTTTGATCCGTGTAACCAATCTGGCACGTACTTTACGCTTACTACAAGAAGAGAACATCTGGATTGTTGGCACCGCGGGGGAAGCGGATCATACATTATATCAAAGCAAACTCACAGGGCCTTTAGCTTTGGTTATGGGGGCTGAAGGTGAAGGAATGCGCCGTTTAACCCGCGAACATTGTGATGAGTTAATCAGTATTCCTATGGCAGGCTCAGTCTCTTCATTAAATGTCTCCGTGGCAACCGGAGTTTGTTTATTTGAAGCAATGCGTCAGCGTATTTCTGTAAAATAACACTGCGCGTATTTTATTCTCTTCCTCCCTTGAGTTTTATTGCGTGGGGGGGTATAGTTACGCGTCAATTTTTTCAGTCACACTTAAACAAGTTCCTTGCCTCCATGGGTGGTGACTGACCCTGACAGGAGGCTGATAAATCCGTAAGGAGCAATATCAAATGCGTCATTACGAAATCGTTTTTATGGTTCACCCAGACCAGAGCGAACAAGTTCCTGGTATGATCGAACGTTATAAAACCGCTATCACTAATGCTAATGGTCAGATCCACCGTCTCGAAGACTGGGGTCGTCGTCAACTGGCTTATCCAATCAACAAACTGCACAAAGCACACTACGTTCTGATGAACGTTGAAGCTCCGCAAGAAGTGATTGATGAACTGGAAACTACTTTCCGCTTCAATGATGCCGTGCTCCGCAACATGATCATGCGTACTAAACACGCAGTGACTGAAGCTTCACCAATGGTTAAAGCAAAAGACGAACGTCGTCGCGATGTTGCTGAAGATCTTGATGAAGAAGAAGTTGATGATGTAGCAGAGGATTCTGAAGAGTAATTAGTGTTGTGACGGCTAATCGATTAGTGCTAACAGGCACTGTGTGCAAAGCATTGATACGAAAAGTTAGCCCTGCTGGGATCCCGCATTGCCAATTTGTGATTGAGCATCGTTCAACACAAGAAGAAGCGGGATTAAAAAGACAATCATGGTGCAGAATGCCCATTATTGCCAGTGGGAAAGCGTTACAAACTGATACTCACAGTATAACGGTCGGTAGCAAAGTTACCGTTTCAGGATTCATTAGTAGCCATCAGGCGAGAAATGGATTGTTTAAACTGGTATTGCATGCCGAACAGATTGAATTGATAGATTCTGGAGACTAGCCATATGGCACGTTATTTCCGTCGTCGTAAGTTCTGCCGTTTCACAGCGGAAGGCGTACAAGAGATTGATTATAAAGACATCGCTACGCTGAAAAACTATATCACTGAAAGTGGTAAAATTGTACCAAGCCGTATCACCGGTACTCGTGCAAAATACCAGCGTCAGCTGGCTCGTGCTATCAAGCGCGCGCGCTACCTGTCTTTATTACCTTATACTGATCGTCATCAGTAATAGGTATTATATAGTCCATTAATGACTTGTAGAGGATAAGGTAATGCAAATTATTCTGCTTGATAAAGTAGCGAATCTGGGTAGCCTGGGTGATCAGGTTAACGTAAAATCGGGCTATGCTCGTAACTATTTAATCCCACAGGGTAAAGCTGTTTCTGCGACTAAGAAAAACATCGAGTTTTTCGAAGCGCGTCGTGCTGAGTTAGAAGCTAAATTAGCTGAAACTTTAGCAGCAGCTGAAGCTCGTGCAGCGAAAATCACTGCGCTGGGTTCTGTCACTATCAGCTCTAAAGCGGGTGACGAAGGTAAACTGTTTGGTTCAATCGGTACACGTGACATCGCTGATGCAGTAACTGCAGCTGGCGTTGAAATTTGTAAGAGCGAAGTTCGCCTGCCAAACGGCGTTCTGCGTACAACTGGTGACCACGAAGTTCACTTCCAAGTTCACAGTGACGTATTCGCTGAACTGAATGTAATCATCGTTGCTGAATAATCATTAGATTAAACAGTTATGTTGATAGAAAAACGCCAGCTTAGCTGGCGTTTTTTATATAGGTTATTTGCTCTATTTCTCCACACCGCTTGTTGACACTATGGCGTACGATAATAACTACCATCACTTAGCCGAGTGAAGGTAATAACAGTACCGGTATTGTCAGTCACTTCAAGCATACTCACTTCACCTTGTGAACCTCGTTGTAAACGAATGGTTTGTCCGGCGCGTAACTGGCTTAACGGTTTTTGTGGGCCTTCTGATTTCGCCATAGTAAACGCATCATTGACAAGCAACTGATTATCTCTAAATAGTTGTGCAAGGGTTTGCCCCTCTTTAATAGTATAAGTTTGCCAATTATCAGTCGCAGTTGACGGTGCTTGAGGCGTTGTGTTTACTGGCGTATTGTCATTGGTATTATTGGCTTCACCTTCTTCTGGTAAGTCTTCTGTCTCTTGCTCAGCATTTAGACTATCTTGTGCTGGTGGTAGTGTATTAGGGACATTTTGTGTTTCATTTGAGACAGAAGGTGCTACAGGCACAGGAAGATCTTGTGTCGAAGATGAGGGTTGAGGTGGGGTGGTATTTTCACTTGTTGGCCAGAAAAAAACGACTAACAAAATAATGGCAATAACAACGATTGCTCGACGATGTAAGCCTGGGAATTTGCCCATATTCACCTCATGATTGAACTGTGAATCACTATCACTAATTGTAACCTCTTTTTTATTTCTTGTTGCCATACTAGCACGAACCATGATCCTTACCTGCTCCCTGAATTCTTTTCAGAATTATCTCTTTAATTTGATTACGTCCTTGAAGGTGTTACCAAAAGCACCCGATGCTTAATCACCTATAGTTGTGCGATTAAGCGAGACAGAAGAATACTGAGTGTTATTTATTCAACGGCATTATGTGGCGAATGTTTAGCATTTATTTGTTTAATAGACTTACTCTGCTTAATCAAATGTTCTATGTTGCCTCACCCCTTGCAACATGTAGAGATGCCACTATCACTAATAGGTATATAAAAAAAATGATCAAAAAAACTAGCCATTAAAATAAAAAGGCGCTACATTATCGCAACTCAATATTGTTATATTATAACATTACATAAAGAGGGCGAGTATGAAAGAAAATATTCATCCACAATATCGTACTGTCATTTTCCATGACACTAGCGTAGATGCTTATTTTAAAGTGGGATCAACCATTCAAACTGATAAAACTATTGAGTATGAGGGGCAACGCTATCCTTATGTCACTTTAGATGTCTCTTCTCAGTCTCATCCATTTTATACCGGTAAACAAAAAACACATTCTCAAGAAGGTAATGTGGCACGCTTTAATAAGCGTTTTGGCCGATTTGTTAATTAGGGAAGAAAAAATGCAAGTATTAAGTTCATTAAAGAGTGCGAAGCTGCGCCACCCTGATTGTAAAGTGGTACGCCGTCGTGGACGTCTGTATGTAATTTGCAAATCAAATCCACGTTTTAAAGCCGTTCAGGGGTAACCTATGCAAAAACCAATCCTTTCTTGTCTTTTGATTATGGGTTTTTTAGGTAGTGCTATGTCTGTTTTGGCACATGGACATCATCATGAAAAAGTACGCACACAAGCACAAATAGATGCTGCGAATGGGATTTTTGAGGACAAGGACGTTCTCAATCGCTCATTAAGCGATTGGGATGGCGTATGGCAATCTGTTGAGCCCTATCTGCGTAGTGGCGAATTAGATATCGTTTTGCAAAAGAAAGCGGAGACGAAGCAAGATAAAACAGTAGAACAATATCGAGCTTACTATACACAAGGCTATAAAACCGATGTTGATATGATTGGTATTGAGAATAATATCGTAGAGTTTCATCGTGGTGATAAAGTCGATAGCTGTGAATATCACTATGATGGTTATCGTATTCTACATTATCAATCGGGTAAAAAAGGTGTTCGCTATCTGTTTAGATGTGACGATGCCAACAGCCAAGCTCCACGGTTTATTCAGTTTAGCGATCATATTATTGCACCAGAAAAAGCACAGCATTTTCATCTATATATGGGAAATAGTTCACAAGATGAATTACTTAAAGAGCTAACTAATTGGCCAACCTATTACCCTTATTCAATGAAAGGGGAAGATATTATTCATGAAATGCTTTATCACTAATTAAAGTGAAGAAATAACCTATTGGGCTGACATCAATACCCTTGATATTTATCGAGGGTATTGTTTATTTAATGAAAGATAATGGTTGCAAAAAGCAATCGCGTCCTTGCGATGACTTTTACTGTTAATCAGTGGCCTCGTTTACAGGCCTTGGCAGAGGTATTTCATTTCCATATAGTCCTCAATACCATGCTCAGAGCCTTCACGACCTAAGCCAGACTGCTTTATACCACCGAAAGGAGCCACTTCATTAGAAATTAGACCTGTGTTAATACCGACCATGCCATATTCTAGATTTTCAGCCACACGCCAAATACGTTGTGGATCTTCACTGTAGAAATAAGCGGCTAAGCCATAGATGGTATTATTGGCTAGATGTACTACTTCTTCTTCATTGTCAAAAATGACTAAAGGTGCCACGGGGCCAAAGATCTCTTCTTCAAGAATATGACTATCAGCAGGCACATTACCGACCACGGTAGGCTGAAAGAAATTTTCACCTGCTTTATCTCTTTCACCACCACATAGCAGTGTCGCACCGCGTTGTAAGGTATCAGCAAGGAGTGATTGTGATTTTTCTACCGCCTTATGATTAATAAGAGGCCCAATAGTCACGCCTTCGGTAAAGCCATTACCGACTTTTAGTTTTTTAACCTCAGCAACAAAGCGTCCACTAAATTGTTGATATACATCTTTATGGATATAAAAACGATTTGCACACACGCAAGTCTGTCCGGCGTTACGGAATTTCGCCCCCATAGCACCTGCAACCGCTTTCTCAATATCGGCGTCATTAAAGACAATAAATGGCGCATTTCCCCCTAGCTCCAGTGAGACTTTTTTCACACTGTCAGCACATTGGCGCATTAATAAACGGCCAACCCCTGTAGAGCCAGTAAAACTTAATTTACGCACGCGGTTGTCTGATGTGAACACTTCACCGATTTTAACTGCATCACCGGTGACAATATTAATAACACCGGCAGGTATTCCTGCTTGCGCGGCTAATTCAGCTAACGCAAGGGCTGTATAAGGGGTTTCGTTGGCAGGTTTTATCACCATAGTACACCCCGCGGCTAATGCTGGGGCTGCTTTACGGGTGATCATGGCAGCAGGGAAGTTCCAAGGTGTGATAGCCGCACAAACACCAATCCCTTGTTTGATCACCATTAGACGCTTATCTGATGAAGGGGAGGGGATAATTTCACCGTTGGTTCTTTTACCTTGCTCAGCAAACCACTCAATAAATGAGGCTGCGTAGGTGATTTCGCCTTCAGCTTCGGCAACGGGTTTACCTTGTTCAAACGTCATCAGTTCTGCAAGTTGACGCTTGTTATCCTGTATCAGTTGGAACCAGCGTTGCAGTAAAGTGCTTCTTTGATGTGCGGTTAACGCACGCCATGTCGGTAATGCTTTGGCGGCTGCATCAACAGCCGCTTTGGCTTCTTCTGTTGCCATATTCGGCACAGTACCAATGGGCTGATTTGTTGCAGGATCAATCACTTCAACCGTGTCTTTGCTTTTTGCATCACACCAAATACCGTCAATATATCCTTGTTCACGGAAATAGGGATTGTCAGTTATTTTCACTTCGTACCTCTCTGAACATATATATTGATATTGAGCGCTGGGTTAACAGAGCTACCTTGTCTTTAATTATATGCTTGTGTGAGAGGCTTGTGAAAAAAAGTCTGAAAAATATCGTCAAGAAAGGTCAAAATCCATGACAAATAGCGCAAATTGATGGCGTTTTCGACGAATAATCGCGATTAGCCAAGACGGGAGGTTTACGCTCTAGCTTACCACTGTTATTCTTGGCACTAACTTTCATAAAAACAGGTATTTTTTCATGTCAAAACCATCATTTGATTCTATTGAATCGCAGGCAAGTTACGGTATTGGTCTGCAAGTCGGCCAACAACTGACTGAATCAGGTCTTCAAGGATTAGAGCCAGCAGCACTGCTTGCCGGCTTGACTGACGCGTTAGAAGGCAATACTCCTTCTGTACCTGTTGAAACGTTACACAATGCTTTACGTACTATGCATGAGCGTGCTGAAGCTGTTCGTCAAGAGCGTCAAGCGGCACTGGCAGAAGCAGGTAAAGTATTCTTAGCAGAAAATGTAAAAAAAGAAGGCGTGCAGGTTACTGAATCTGGTTTACAGTACAAAGTACTGAAAGCAGGAGATGGCGCTATTCCAGCTCGTACTGATCATGTTCGTGTGCATTATACTGGTCGTTTAATCGATGGTACGGTATTTGATAGCTCAGTACAGCGTGGTCAGCCTGCAGAATTCCCTGTTAATGGGGTGATTGCAGGATGGATTGAAGCATTAACCTTGATGCCAGTAGGCTCTAAATGGGAATTATATATTCCTTACCAATTAGCTTATGGTGAACGTGGCGCGGGGGCGGCTATTCCTCCTTTTGCAACATTAGTTTTCGAAGTAGAACTATTAGAAATTTTATAATTTCTTCTTCTGCAAAAAATAACACTATAGCCGGTTTTTTCCGGCTATTTTTGTCTCTATACTAGAGTAAAGAGAGTGCAAGATAATTGATTTTTATAAGAGTGAGTACCATTCTTATAAAAATAAGTGAGGTGCATTATGTTAGAACAAGTCAGCGAATTAGCCCGCCAAGCGGGTCAGGCGATAATGCAAATTTATCAACAATCAGCGCCAATTGAAGTACAGGAAAAGAGTGACCATTCACCGGTTACTGCAGCAGATTTAGCCGCCCATCAAATTATTAAGCAAGGACTTGCCAGTATTGCGCCAGATATTCCTCAATTATCTGAAGAAGATCCTCCTGCGTGGGAAGAACGTCGCCATTGGCAACGTTATTGGCTGATTGATCCCCTCGATGGTACCAAAGAGTTTATCAATAAAAATGGTGAGTTTACGGTTAATATTGCGTTGATTGAACAGGGTGTACCGGTATTAGGCGTTGTGTATGCACCAGTACAAAATATTCTCTACTCAGCAGCCAATAAACAGGCATGGAAAGAAACCTGTGGTCAGCGTTTACCAATAAAAGTCAGCCGTGCTGACCCCCCCGTGATTGTTATTAGTCGTTCTCATCAAGATGATGAATTAAAAGAATATTTATCGCAATTGGGTGAGCACCAAACGGTGGCTGTTGGATCTTCATTAAAATTTTGTCTAGTGGCGGAAGGAAAAGCTCAGCTTTATCCGCGTTTTGGACCTACTCATACATGGGATACTGCAGCAGGACACGCCATTGCGATAGCCGCAGGGGCACATGTTACCGATTGGAAAGGGGTGACACTTGATTATTCACCGAGAGAATCACTGATAAATCCTGGTTTTAGAGTCTCTATTTTCTAATGATAACGAGAGCAGAGCCCTTAAGTTTAAAGGGCTCCGATACAGATAATTTAAATACTATTCTTTAATTAAGTCATTGATAAGGTTAATGGCGGAAGTTATTTCTGCACCACTTAATACACCTTCTTTGACAAAACGAACTTTTCCTTGTTTATCCAGCACAATAATTGCTGAACTCTCTTTTTCTAGTCCCCAACCTTTTTGCGCTACACCATCAGCATCAACAATAAATTGTGACCAAGGAAACTCTTTTTTACTGTCTTCAACACTACCGCGAACAAAAGGCCCAGTACCAAAGATAGCATCATCAGTATTGATGATAGTGGTTGTCTGATAACTATTTTGTGGAAATTTGGCTTGTTTGATGGCTTCAATCAGTGGCGCATTCATCTCTTTAGCCTTACTGCGTCCAGCGATATGTTGAATTGTGCGTACTTTGCCACTAAGTAGTCCGCTATTCCAATTTTGATAGCTAAATTTATCTTTGGCACCATCATAAAGAAGCTCCCCTTTGTCACTCACAGAGATCGCCGGTAGTAGGGTATCTTCAGTAATATTATGGGCAAATACCCATGTAGATGTGCTAAGCAAAAGTGCAGCCAAGGTTATTTTGTGCATCGTTATTGTCCTATTATTCAATTCGACTTTATCGGCTATTTAAGCATAGAGGCTAAAAAAGAATAATACCTCATTGTTGATACATTTTTTTAACATATAGGGTGTAAGATAAAGTATTCACACTCTCGATTTATCTTCTTTACTGTCAATAAGTGTAAAAATAGATAAGAAATTTAAATAAATGGAACCTAGTACTTATAATTAGGTCTTTAAATTTGGTATATAAAGATCGGTCTTTATGACTGATTAAATTCACAACTGAGCATGGGAGACTAACTGAAAGATGAAGATCTTCAATCGCTATAACCCAGAAAAAATTGCTCTCTACGTTAAGACGTTATTTCGTGGACGGTTTTATATCAAAGGAATGGGCGCATTTGAGTTCGATTACGGTAAAATTTTATTGCCGAAAATAAAAGATAAGCTGCATTTTAATGTGATGAGTGAAGTTAACCAGCAGGTGGTTTTACTCAAAGCTGAAATGGGCTAACTTTTATCTGATAGATAACTGAGTCTATATCTTGTGCTTTTACGATAAGACTCAGTTATTAATTTCAGTTTGTTACCAGTTGATTTAGGCTTTATGCTCTTCGTGCTCAAAAGGCACTTCTGTCGTTGTTTGAGGAGCAGGTATTGCTTCTTGCAAAACCGGTTTTACTGGCGGAATATCATCAATTTTAGTGACAAGCAGTTGATCAATTTTATAGTTATCAATATCCACCACTTCAAATTTATAACCTGCGAACTTCACATAGTCAGTACGTTTGGGGATCTTACGCAAACGGAACATCATAAACCCAGCAATGGTTTCGTAATTGCTAGAATCCGGGAAATCATCAATATCTAATGCCCGCATAACATCATCAATAGGTGTTCCACCTTCAACCAACCATGAATGCTCATCACGACTGACGATTTGCTCTTCTTGACCCGGGCCAATCAGATCGCCCATTAAAGTGGTCATCACGTCATTTAAGGTGATAACGCCCATCACCATCGCATATTCATTGAGAATAATGGCAAAATCTTCCCCTGAGGTTTTAAAGCTTTCTAGCATGTCAGATAAAGTTAAGGTATCCGGAATAATAAGGGCTTTACGGATATGCACGCCTTCTTTGAGGTTAAGACTTTGCCCATTGATCACACGGTTGAGTAGCTCTTTTGAATCTACATAACCAATAATATGGTCAATATCCCCTTCACAAACTAAGAATTTAGAGTGGGGCTGAGTGGCAATTTTATGCTTAATATCTTCTTCTGTCTCTTCGCGATCAAAGTAGACAACATCTTCACGTGGTGTCATGGCTGATGGTACGGTACGTGATTCTAATTCAAACACATTTTCAATTAATTCGTGCTCTTGTTTACGTAATACCCCCGCTACTGCACCGGCTTCGACAATCGCAAAGATATCATCAGATGTAATATCTTCATTTCTTACCATCGGGATTTTAAATAGTTTAAAGATAAGATCTGCCATGCCATTAAACAACCAAACGAAAGGGCGGAATAAGGCGAGACAAAAACGCATAGGATTAACAATTTTCAGTGCAATGACTTCTGGCTTGATCATGCCGATACGTTTAGGAGTTAAATCGGCAAGCAGAATAAACATCGATGTGACGATAATAAATGAACAGACCGATCCTAATTGTTGCGCGAGAGGTGCTTCTAAAAAGCGGGAAAAGAGATCTTTTAATGCGGGGGAAAAAGCAGATTCACCGACAATACCCGCCAAAATGGCAACGGCGTTAAGACCAATTTGTACCACGGTAAAAAACATACCGGGGGTTTCTTGCATTTTTAATACACGAGCGGCGTTAATATTTCCTTCGTCAACCAACTGTTTGAGTTTAATACGACGGGAGGCCGCCAGTGATATTTCAGACAGCGAAAAAAAGGCGCTAATGGCACACAGCAAAAGCACAATGAGTAAACTATTAAGCATATAAGGCTCACATCACCCAGAGTATTAAATCCAGAGGGTAATACTTGAGTGTTAATAATCGAAGATAAATCAATATATTGTGATAGACTATTTTATAAAAATAGACACAAAGATAGATAAGAGGGCGTAATTATATCATCGCCCTGCTATTTTCTGCTAGTGTTAGTTTGCCGGTGGAAAACAGATACCAATGCCACCAAGTCCACAATAACCTTGAGGGTTTTTAAATAGGTATTGCTGATGATAATCTTCAGCAAAATAGAAAGGTCCGGCAGGTTGTATTTCAGTGGTGATCTCTTTATGTGCCCCTTCACTATTGATAGCTTGTTGATAACGTTGTTTTGACTCAATAGCTTGTGCATATTGCTCAGGGGTTAGGGTATAAATGGCCGAGCGATATTGGCTACCAATATCATTACCTTGGCGCATGCCTTGGGAAGGGTCATGATTCTCCCAAAAAATAGCCAATAATTGTTGATAGCTGATAAGGGTAGGATCAAATACCACACGAACGACCTCTGCATGACCGGTACGGCCTTGGCAAACTTGCTCATAGGTGGGATTTTCTGTTACACCACCGCTATAACCGGCACTTGTGCTATAAACACCGGGTTGTTGCCAAAATAGGCGTTCAACGCCCCAAAAGCAGCCCATGGCAAAATAAGCAATTTGCATATTTTCTGGGATCTCACGGATAGAATGCCCATTGACGGCATGATTAGCAGAAATTTCTAATGGCGTTGTGCTGCCGATTACGGCATGCTCAGGATGATAAGCTTTATGTTGCAAGGTAAACTCCAAATTTTATATTTGTAAACGCTTTACTATGGTAAAGGTTTAATATTGTTATAAACTAAATCTACAATAAAGCTTAAAACTATTTGTCGTCAATTACCGAATGATATAAATAATATTGAGGAGAAAACGTGCCGAGATACTCCGTTATCTACGTTCTCTGTCTGTCTTCTATAACGTTTTTTGCTTATGGGGCAAATTTACGTTTAAAAGTAGAAGGTTTAGAAGGGCAACTCGAAAAGAATGTACGAGTCCAGCTATCAAACATAACAACAGAAGAAGTTGCACCAGACGGGCGTTTTCGTGCGCGTGTTGAAAAGGCAATTAAAGAGGGCCTACGGCCTTTAGGTTATTATCAGCCAACGGTCACTTTCTCTTATCAAGAAAATACCCCTCCGACACGCCCTGTATTAACAGCAAAGGTTGAGCTTGGTATTCCCGTACTGTTAAAAGGGGTCAATATTGTACTGGAAGGGGGAGCTAAAACAGATGAACAATATGCCAAAGTGATTAAAGAAAACACCCCCCCTCTTGATAGTGTGTTAAATCATGCCGAATATGAAAAATTAAAAGGCTCGTTAACAGGGCTTGCTATTCGTCGTGGTTACTTTGATGCAGATATGGAAAAAAGCCAGCTCGGTGTCTCTTTAGATAATCATGCCTCGTATTGGGATTTTGTCTTTAATAGTGGTGAACGTTACCGTTTTGGTAAAGTGAATTATACTGGCTCACAAATTCGTGAAGACTACCTACAAAATATTGTGCCTTTTAAAGAAGGGGAATATTACTCTTCTGAAGATTTGGCAGAGTTTAATCGACGCTTAGCTGCCACAGGATGGTTTAATTCGGCGGTTGTCACACCTAATATCGCTAAAGCACGTAGTGAAGGCAATTATTTGCTACCAATGGATGCCGTTGTTACCCCTCGTTCACGTAACTATATGGAGCTAGGGGGCGGTTTTGCCACAGATGTCGGACCTCGATTAAATATGCAGTGGGATAAACCTTGGATAAATTCTAGGGGCCATAGTTTAACATCGAATATGAGTATTTCTAAGCCTGAGCAATCTATTGGTGCTAATTATAAAATTCCATTAAAAGTTAACCCATTAGAACAATATTATGGCATTCAAGGCGGTTATAAACGTACAGATTTAAATGATACTCGTTCGGATACCACCACACTGAACGTTTCTCGTAACTGGGATATGTCAACGGGATGGCAATACAGTATTAATACCCGCTGGAGTCTGAGCCACTTTACCCAAGGTGATGTGACCAATACAACCATGTTGCTTTATCCTGGTGCGAATGCAAGTCGCGTACGCCAACGGGGTGGCATGATGCCTTATTGGGGGGATAGCCAACGTTATTCAGTCGATTATTCCAATAAAATATGGGGATCTGATGTTGAATTTCTCGCCCTACAAGCTCAGCAAGTGTGGATACGCACACCTTGGGAAGGCCACCGTTTTGTGGTCAGAGGGACGTTTGGCTGGATTGAAACGAATCAATTTGAGAAAGTACCACCCGAATTACGTTTCTTTGCTGGTGGCGATAGAAGTATTAGGGGTTATAAATACCAAAGTATTTCACCGGAAGATAGCAAAGGTAAATTAACAGGGGCATCAAGAATGCTAACGGGATCTGCTGAATACCAATATAACGTAACTGGAAATTGGTGGGGAGCTGTATTTGTTGATAGTGGTGAAGCCGTTAACGATTTTACGAAAAGTGATTTTAAAACAGGTGCTGGTGCGGGGGTTCGTTGGGCATCTCCAGTAGGGCCTGTAAAGTTTGATTTAGCCGTTCCAGTCAATAGTGGTGAAGAGCGTAAGTTACAGTTTTATATTGGGTTAGGAGCTGAGTTATGATGAAGTGGTTGAAAAGGATAACACTAACGCTACTTATCATCATTTTACTGGTTTTAGGTGCTCTTGCATGGATTTTAGGGACGCAATCAGGGCTACATTTTGCCATTAATAGTGCAGCTCGTTGGGTGCCAGGTTTAACCATTAACAGTGTTAATGGCGGTTGGCAAGATTTACGTTTAACGGGTGTTGAGTATCAAATGCCGGGTGTAGACGTCAATGTGGGGGAGTTATCACTAGGCTTAAATTTAAGCTGTTTGAAGGACAAACAACTGTGTGTTGAGGCCTTAGGCACACGTGATGTTATCGTCAATGTAGATACTAGTGCACTCCCTCCAGCACAAGAAACACCCCCTTCTGAGCCTTTAACTGAGCTTAATGCCCCTTTACCTATCTATTTAAACTCTCTCTCATTAGCCAATACGCGTGTACAAATTGATGATATGGCCCTATCACTCAATGAGTTTACTACGGCAGCACAATGGGAAGGGCGCCAAGT
The DNA here is from genome assembly GCF_009915195.1 of Proteus sp. G2674. Taxonomy (NCBI): domain Bacteria; kingdom Pseudomonadati; phylum Pseudomonadota; class Gammaproteobacteria; order Enterobacterales; family Morganellaceae; genus Proteus; species Proteus sp. G2674. The sequence continues at coordinate 126,221 of NZ_JAABLS010000010.1, read as the reverse complement.
TACCTTAAAACCGACAGTCATTAATGATTTGTTGGTGGCGTTACCGAAAACACCCGAAGACGGTAGTGTTGTCGCCATGGCGCAAGATGTAAAAGAAGTTGCAGCAACGACGCCTCAAGCGGAGCCTAAAACACCGCAAGAGCAAGAGCAGGCATTAGCTGACACTATTAAGACAATTTTCGCCAAGCCTTTATTAGCGCAGTTACCCGAAGTTATTATTCCTGTTGATATCAATGTGGAGGGGATAGAAGGTAAACAGTTACAAGTTAGTGGTGATACGCCTGTGACTATTAATCAACTCTCTTTTCAAGCCAATACGCAAGGTCAACAGGTTAATCTCACTAGGCTCAGTATTGATGCGCCAGAAGGCAAAGTCAGTTTAAACGGTCAAATTACACTGGATAAACAGTGGCCGGTTAATCTAGATATGCAAGCGGTGCTTCGTGAGATGGCAGGATTGGAAGAGTTTAAAGATCAGCAAGCAACACTGTCCTTACAAGGTGCGATACTTGATGAATTAAAACTCGCACTCTCTTTAACAGGAACTGTTACCGCAAGCCTTGATGCACAAGCTGAGCTCGCTAAAGCACATCTTCCACTAAAATTAACCTTAGAGAGCCAAAAAGTGCGCTGGCCTTTAACGGGAGATGTGCAGTATCAACTTAATGATACTCGACTACGTCTTAATGGGCAGACGGATAATTATGATCTTTCATTACGTTCTAATATTGAAGGACAAGAGATCCCGCCAGCCAAATTGACCCTAGACGCTAAAGGGAATGAAGAGAAAATAGCACTCACTCGTTTGCGTTTAGCTGCATTACAAGGTCATGCGGATATTACCGGTGTGGCAGATTGGAGTAAGGCGATTAGCTGGAATGCATTATTGACTATCTCTGGTATTAATACAGCTAAACAATATCCCGATATGCCAGCGAAATTAGATGGACGTATTGCTACAACGGGTAGCCTGTATGGAGGAAGTTGGCAACTGCGAGTGCCTGAAATTACCTTAGATGGTAATTTAAAAAATAATCTTATTAAGGCGCGAGGAAACGCCTATGGTAATGATTCGGGGCAATGGAATATTCCTCAATTAACCTTAATTCTAGGTAAAAATAATCTCGATATTGCGGGGCACTTAGGTGAGCAGTGGGCGCTTGATGCGAACATCAATGCTCCGGGGTTAAATGGTTTAGTGCCGGGGTTAGCGGGCGTTATTAAAGGGAAAGTGAATGTTCGCGGTGATATTAATAAGCCGAAAATTATTGCTGATATCAATGCACAAGGGATCAAATGGCAAGATCAGCTCAGTGTTGGGTCAGTTGTCGTTAAAGGTGATATTCAGTCAGATGACGTGATCAGTGGTAAACTGGCAATTACAGCACGCCAGTTAAAACAGGCTGATTTAATTATTCGTCAATTAACGCTAGATGCGGCAGGGACAGAAAAACAGCATAAGCTTACCTTGAAAATGGATGGGGAACCCGTATCGGGTGGCCTGACATTAGCCGGCTCGTTTGATAAAGAAAAACAGCAGTGGCAAGGCACACTTAACAATACCGCATTTGATACGCCTGTAGGCGAATGGCGTTTAAATAAAGCGATGGCGCTAAATTTATTAGCGGAAAAACAGCAAGTGACGATTGGTTCACATTGCTGGGTAAATCCTAATGCACAACTGTGTGTACCTAAAGAGATCACTGTAGGTGAGAGTGGTAGTGCGGCAATCACGTTAACACGCTTTGATTTAGCCATGATAAAACCATTCTTACCTCCTGAAACCGCGCTACGCGGTGTCTTTACGGGAGATGCTACGGCAACTTGGAATGCGAAAGGCGGATTACCTAAAGCGTCAGTTAACCTTAAAGGTCAGGGCGTTGGTGTAAAACAAAATGTCGATGGTACGGTATTACCTATTGATTTTGATGCAGTTACGTTAAATGCGGGTATCAATAATGGTAAAGCGACCTTGCAATGGTTGATTAGTATTGCCGGTAATGGTGACTTTAAAGGCCATGTCAATGTTGCTGATCTAGAAAAAACACGTCAATTATCAGGTACGGTTGATATTGATAACCTGACATTAGATCTGATTAAGCCTTTCTTGGGTAAAGGTGAAATAGCGCAAGGTAGTGTAGGGGCGCAGCTACGTTTAGGGGGGAATGCACAATCACCATTGCTATTTGGGCAGTTTGGTATTAACCAGTTAAAAGTAGTTGGTCACTGGATCCCATTTGACATCACCAAAGGGAATGTCGATATTCGCTTTAATGGTGCGACTTCTGATTTAAGCGGTAGAATCGAAACACCGGAAGGTTATTTAAATCTGACGGGGAATGCGGACTGGCGCAAACTAGATGAGTGGCGTGCCGTGGTGGCTGCGAATGGCAACAAACTGCGTGTGTCATTACCACCAATGGTTCGTATTGATGTTAACCCAGACTTAGTTTTTGAAGCTAATCCACATTTGCTTAAATTAGATGGTCGTATTGATATACCTTGGGCTCGTATCGTGGTGCAGGAATTACCCGAGTCTGCGGTGTCGGCCTCTTCTGATGAAGTGATGTTAGACAAAGAATTACAACCTATAGCACCAAAGCAGACTTCTATACCTATTCAAAGTAATTTGGCGATTAATATTGGCGATGATGTTACATTAGATGCCTTTGGGTTGAAAGCCAGATTAACAGGGGCATTAAAAGTTGCTCAAAGTAAGCAGGGGTTGGGATTAAATGGTCAAGTGGATATTCCTCGCGGGGAATTCAAAGCTTATGGACAAGATTTACAAGTACGTAAAGGGCAAATCTTGTTCTCAGGGCCGGTTGATCAGCCATACTTAAATATTGAGGCGATACGTAACCCTGATAATACGGCAGATAATGTCATTGCTGGGGTTAAAGTCACCGGACTTGCGGATAAGCCGAAAGTGGAAATATTCTCTGAGCCGGCCAAAACACAACAAGAAGCATTATCCTACTTGTTAAGAGGTGAAGGATTAGCAAGTGGTGATTCTGATTCAGCACAAATGACAGCCATGCTAATAGGATTAGGTGTTGGACAAAGTGGACAACTCGTAGGACGTATTGGCGAAACCTTTGGTATTTCTGATTTAGCGTTAGATACACAAGGTGTAGGGGATAGTTCACAAGTTGTCGTCAGTGGTAAGATAACCGATGATTTACAAGTGAAGTATGGGATGGGTATATTTGATTCGCTAGCGACGTTAACATTACGTTATCGCTTGATGCCCAGGTTGTATTTACAAGCAGTGTCTGGTATGAATCAGGCAATAGATCTGCTTTATCAATTTGAGTTTTAATTTATATGCGAATTATTGTTTATGGAAGTTTACGGCGAAATCAGGGTAACCATCACTGGATGACCTACGCTCAGCTATTAGGTGAGTATAAATTAGCGGGGTATAAACTCTATGATTTAGGGTTTTATCCTGCTGTGGTTGAAGGTGATGGTGAAATAGAATGTGAAGTTTATCGGATCACGCCTTCCATTTTGACGGAGCTTGATGAACTGAAAAAAAATGATCAAGATTACAAGCGCCAGTTGATATCAACACCTTATGGTAGTGCTTGGATCTATCTTTATCAAAAGCCAGTTGATGGGTTGCGAGAAATCAAAAGTGGAGATTGGCTAAAACGCCACGAAGAAGAGTAATAGGCTTACGAAAGCTGACTCAATAATGATTAAAAAAGCTCGATATATCGAGCTTTTTTATTTTTACTAAAAGTAGTATTTATATTTTAAAATTTAAATAAATAATTATTACTTCGTTTTTTATCTAAATTGATATGAAAATAATTAATGGTAGAGCTGATTGACAGAAAAATAACTTCAGTGTTAAAACAGTTTTGCTTAAGAAGGAAAGAGATAACGACTTATTATTAAATAGCGAAATAAGGTAATTTATGGACAAATTAAACGATATTACTCAACTTTATAATAATCCACCAAAAGATGTAAAACATAATATAGTCAATCATCGTTTTACGGATATGATGCTACAAACTAAAACTGTTGCAACAGAAGCATTAGATAAATTAGCTTATCTTGCAGGTATTAAAAATGCACCTGCTGATGATAAGTATTTAAAATTAAACACCACTAGCTTAGATGCGTTACTAAAAAGTGCGAAGTCACTTGGTTATGATATCGAAGTCGTCAGTCTTTAATCAATAAGCAGCCATAAGGCTGCTTTTTAAATGAAAGGAGGCAATAGTGAATAAGGATATTAATGAACTTAATAAAGATATTAATATTGTCGGATTACATTGGATTGAACGTTGGCGAGTGAATAATGGAAAAAATCAGTCTTATGTTATTCCTTTCGCAACAACCTATCCTATTAATATTGTTTATCACGGTAAAAGCGAATTTAAATATGGGCAGTATGGCATTCATCTTGGCCAGCAAGATACACTTACCTTTTTAGGTGATAAAAAACAAAAGATACTGGCTAAATTTATTGATTGTCGTAAAAACTCACCGACATTTAAATCAGAATTAAGTTTGGAGATAACCCCATCATCCGCAAGAACACTTATTATTCCCCCAGGAGTTGCTCATACTTTTTCCCATCTAGAAAATGTTTTTACCTTAAATAGCTACTCTCTTTTTTTACCTACTATCGAGCAATTAGCAAGTGAAACATTAAACTGGTCACCTAATAATGATGTGATAAATTTGCCGGAAGATATTGATATTAATGAGATTGAAGGCTATGAGCCGATGACAGAAGAAGCTTCGGCGCTGGTCTACTATCGAGTTGCTGAAATACAACAGCAGTGGTTAAGCCAACATCGATTTTTACACTCTGAAACTCGTAAAATTTGCTTAGATAATGGCGATGAAATTAATGTAAGGTTGCGAGAGAAAATTGCCGATGTTCAAAAACAATCATTACCTACATCCACTATTTTAGGTGTTGAATTTCGTGAAATGGCGACCCTGCATACGGGCAAAGAGAGTGGCATTGTCCCATTAACGCGACAATCCCCTATGTATCTAGTTGAACATGGTCAGGAGGCTTATGATTTCGACTCTTATGGATTACATTTAGGGCAAGAAGATCATTTAACTTTTTTAGGAAATACCTCGGGTAAAATCACTATTAAGCTGGTGGATATGCGTGAAGATTCGCCTACGCTATTTTATGAAGATGAAATGGTTTTTGATCCGGCACCCAATATTGAGTTAGTGATCCCCTGTGGTGTTGCCCATGCCTTATTTAATATGGCGAATATCATTACTGTGAATCGACCTGTTATCTATTTGGACGAAGAAAAAGAATATATTCCGGGTCATGACGTGATTGATTGGAAAATCGCTAATAAAAATTATCAAGCTTATCGTGTTAATAAAATAGCAGCAGATTTAACCTATTATCAATTTCTTGTTTCTAAACAACAAGAGTTAATGAAACATAAGCCCACCCATCATACCCCAAAATCGATTATTGTTTATGATGAAAATAATCAGCCTATTAAAGTATTAATTAAAGAAAAGGTGTAACCTCTATTATGCGTATTGTCTTTTTCTATATGCTTTTTTTGGTATTAAGTGCAGATGGTCTAATGGTTTTTTTGACACCTGTTATTGTTTATCAATTAACAACAAGCATTGAATATGCGGGATTGACATACGCTTTATGGTGGTTACCACGTATTTTTTTAATACCGCTTATTGGTCAATATATTGATGGTCTAGGTGTCCGTCCTGTTTCTGTTATTTCCGATAGCTGTAAAATTATCGGTTGTTTATTTTTATTAATAGTAGATTTTTCCTCTGATTTAGTTATTGCAATTAGTTTTGGATTAGTGGGTAGCTTAATTTCTATTGGTAATTCACAGACACTGATTTCATATGAAAAAATTATTGCCTTGATGAGTCGCCATAAAGAACATCATATTAATATAATGTCTCGAATGGATTTTTTGGGCATGATCATTGGCCCATTAATCGGCATGTTATTTATTGATTATGGTTACCATTATTTACTGATTATTCCCTGTCTATTTTATTTCATTAACGCCGTGTTCTTTTTGTTCTTTTACTTAGTACCAAAACAGCGCCAATCTGCCACTCAGTTACATAGCCTAACAGAGACATTACAGGTGACGAAAAGGATAGTGGTGATTTTTACGTCTCCTATTTTGGTTTTTTCTATTTTAATTGCTATCGGCAATAATATGTTTGATGGATTAATTGAGTCGAGTGGGGCGGCGTTGATCGACCAATCGATGAATTTACCCATTAAATATTATGGCTTTATTGATATTTCTGCGGGGATCTGTGGCGTGATAGGAACTTATTTATATGGTTATCTAACCCATTATTTAAATCGAAAATTATTAATGTCTCTATCAATTTGTATTATCACAATAAGTTCTTTTCTATTGGTTATTTTTCAACATGATATCACGGCTTTTATTCTCTTTTATGCCCTATCCATTATTGGTAAGGTTTTTTCAGGGAATATTTTACGGATGTTAAGAATAGAAATTATTCCTGTGACACAATTAGCTAGCATTTCCTCACTGATTATTTTGTTTAATCAACTGATTTTGCCCATTGTTGGGGGATTGCTCTTTTTTTCTACAGGAAATATTTCGACAGTATATATATTGATGATAATCGCTATGGCGATCACCTTGGTGAGTGGCGTAATGCTTATTATGCGGTTAAACCATAAAAAAGAGATAATCATAAAATAAGCCCACATTTGAAGTGGGCTTATTTTTGCTAAGCAACCAATGGATTACTTAGCAACGCTAATTCTAATGACACAGAATTATTTTTTTGCGCGTTCAAAAGAAGACAGAATTTCAGCTTTAGCCGCTTCTACGCCTTCCCAACCATCAACTTTTACCCATTTACCAGATTCTAAATCTTTGTAATGTTCGAAGAAGTGTTTGATTTGAGCTTTTAATAATTCAGGTAGATCGTTCACATCTTTAATGTGATCGTATTCTTTACTTAGTTTGGTGTGTGGTACAGCAACCAGTTTTGCATCTTCACCTGATTCATCAGTCATTTTCAGTACGCCAACAGGACGGCAACGAATGACTGAACCTGGTTGTAATGGGTATGGAGTTGGAACCAGAACGTCTACTGGATCACCATCTAAAGATAATGTGTTGTTGATGTAACCGTAGTTGCATGGGTAGAACATCGCTGTTGACATAAAACGGTCAACGAACAGTGCACCACTTTCTTTATCAACTTCGTATTTGATTGGATCAGCATTGGCTGGAATTTCAATAACAACATAGATATCTTCTGGTAGTTCTTTACCAGCAGGAACATGATTCAGGCTCATAAAAAATTTCCTATGAAAAATTAATTTGACGTGGCTCGTAGTATAGCGAAAAGTTTTTAACAATACCCGTTTTTTGCCGTACAGGTTGCCTTTTGAGGTAAAAATAAGCAACAAATACACGAATTAGCTATTTTGGGAGATGAAAAAACCGGACGCGTTAATTAAGCCCGGTTTAACTATATCCTGACAAAAAGAAAATTTATTCTTCGTCTGGATATTGAGCCATAAATGCTTCTGCTTGTTCGACCATCGCTTTAGTACCCACAAAGAATGGCATGCGTTGGTGCAACTCTGTTGGTTTGATATCTAAAATACGATCTTTACCATTACTGGCTTTACCACCCGCTTGTTCCGCGAGGAATGCCATTGGGTTGCATTCATAAAGTAAGCGTAATTTACCATTTGGATGACTTGCCGTACTTGGGTAAATATAAATCCCCCCTTTGAGCAAGTTACGATGGAAATCCGCAACCAAAGAGCCAATATAGCGAGTTGTATAAGGACGGTTAGTCGCTGCATCTTGCTCTTGGCAATACTTGATGTATTTTTTTACCCCTAATGGGAATTTAATGTAGTTACCTTCATTGATTGAATACATATTTCCGGTAGGCGGAAAATGAACACTTTCGTGAGATAAACAGAAAACCCCTAAAGAAGGATCGTAAGTAAAGGCATGTACACCACAACCGGTAGTGTAAACCAACATAGTAGATGAGCCATAAACGACATAACCCGCAGCAACTTGGCGATTACCGGGTTGCAGGAAATCATCTAGTGTCACTGGTTGGCCAATAGGCGTAATACGGTGGTAAATAGAGAAAATAGTACCAACGGAAACGTTTACATCGATATTAGAAGAACCATCCAATGGATCCATTAATACCACATACTTGGCATTTTCCGCACGATCACCTTCAAAGATAACGATATCGTCTTCTTCTTCCGAACCGATCCCCGCAACTTCACCACGAGCTTTAAGTGCTGCTTTTAGTTTCTCATTCGCGTAAAGATCCAGTTTCATCTGGGCTTCACCTTGAACATTAGAAACACCGTTAGTGCCAAGAATATCGACTAACCCAGCTTTATTAATATCACGGTGAATAATTTTAGCCCCAAGCTTAATGGCTGACAGTAATGCCGTTAATTCGCCAGTTGCATGGGGAAAATCTTGTTGTTTCTCGACGATAAATTCGCCTAATGTTTTCATGACGTGGGTCCTGAATGTGAATGGATAAAATATAAAAAGGAAAAAAGTTTCCTTATTAGTGGCAAGTTTATCCAAAGAATCGCATGATTCAAAGGTTAATCCGTTTCTAATCTGCTTTTTGATGGTTAGAATAGTGACCAACTTCATGCTATTGGAAAGAAATTCATGCACATTCATATTCTTGGTATTTGTGGCACCTTTATGGGAAGTCTTGCCATCTTAGCTCGAGCGAAAGGGCATAAAGTAACTGGCTCTGATGCAAATGTTTATCCTCCAATGAGCACATTATTGGAAAATCAAGGCATTGAGCTAATCGAAGGTTATGATCCACAACAATTGGAACCTGCTCCTGACATGGTGATTATTGGCAATGCGATGACTCGAGGGAATCCTTGTGTTGAAGCGGTACTTGAAAAAGGATTGCCTTACACATCAGGGCCACAATGGTTACATGACTATATTTTACCTGAGCGTTGGGTTTTGGCCGTTGCGGGTACCCATGGTAAAACGACTACGGCAGGTATGCTGGCTTGGATTTTAGAAGATTGTGGTTATCAACCTGGTTTTTTAATTGGTGGTGTGCCGGGTAACTTTCAAGTTTCAGCACAATTAGGGGAAAGCCCGTTTTTTGTTATTGAAGCTGATGAGTATGACAGTGCTTTCTTTGATAAACGTTCTAAATTTGTTCATTACTCGCCACGTACGCTTATCTTAAATAATCTGGAATTCGATCACGCGGATATTTTTGATGATTTAACGGCGATTCAAAAACAGTTTCACCATTTAGTCCGTATTGTGCCGGGCAGTGGCAAAATTATCATGCCTGATAACGATCTGAACTTAAAACAGACCATTGGTATGGGATGTTGGAGTGAGGAAGAGTACACCGGTGAGACGGGTGATTGGCAGGCGAAAAAGATCAGTAATGACAGTAGCCACTTTGCAGTGTTCCATAAAGGTGAGCAAGTCGGTGAGGTTTGTTGGGGACTTTCGGGTGAACACAATATGCAAAATGGCTTAATGGCCATTGTGGCAGCTCACCACGTTGGTGTATTACCGGTAGATGCATGCGCAGCACTCAATAAATTTATTAACGCTCGTCGTCGTTTAGAATTACGGGGTGAAGTAAATCAAGTGAGTGTTTATGATGACTTTGCCCATCATCCTACGGCGATTTTAGCAACCCTTGAAGCGCTACGTAGTAAAGTTGGCGGAACAGCACGTATTATTGCGGTATTAGAACCTCGCTCTAATACGATGAAGATGGGGATCAGTAAAGATGATATCGCCCCGGCATTGGGACGTGCTGATGAAGTTTTCTTATTTCAGCCACCTAACATTCAATGGTTAGTCAGTGATATTGCCGAGAAGTGTGTACAGCCTGCTCGTTGGAGCACGGATATTGATACATTAGTGGAGATGGTTGCTAAAGAAGCTAAACCGGGTGATCATATTTTGATCATGAGCAATGGTGGCTTTGGTGGTATACATGAAAAACTCCTGGCGAAATTAGCCACACCAAAATCATCTGTGGATCAATATTAATTTAAATAAGTAAGCCACTGAAATTTCAGTGGCTTACTGTTTATGACCTATTTTCCTGAAGTCGCTATTTATAATTCCTGATCAAATAGGTTTAAAATCGCATCTCGTAGTTCTTCTGTTGAGAATCCTGGCGCGGGTGTAGAAAAAATAGTGTCATCACCAGCGATACTTCCGAGGATCCCTTCTGCTTTACCTAAAGAATCTAATAAACGTGCAATAAGCTGTGCGGCACCGGGGCTGGTTCTAATAACCACTACTGAGTGGTTATGGTCAATATCAAGTACCAAATTTTTCAATGGGCTACTTGCTGTTGGTACACCAAGTTCTGTTGGCAGGCAGTAAACCATCTCCATTTTGGCATTACGCGTTCTTACTGCGCCAAATTTTGTTAGCATACGAGAGATTTTAGACTGGTTAATATTATCAAAACCAGCTTCTTGTAATGCAGTTACAATCTCGCCTTGTGAACTGAATTTTTCTTCTTTCAGCAGGGCTTTAAATGCTTTAACCAAGTCTTCTTGCTTAGAAGGAGTGCGCATAGTTCACCTTTAGTGAGTTATCAATAACTCGCACATTATGCAGAGAAGTGAATTTTTATGCAACATTAGCTCCGTTAATCTTGTTTCTCTTCTTGGTTGATGTGTGTTTTTGTGTGTTAACTCAAAAAAGTTTTATTTCTCGATATTGAATGCGATAATCTTGATTAGGTAAATAATTTGTTAACTAAATGATAATCTTAAATGATTATGCAATATGAGATAGCGCGTTTAGCACTTAGCGATATTTATTGGAATTATTTCTCAAAAGAGTGCCCGCTATCTCATTAACAGATAAGCAATTTGTTTAGAATAACCGAAGTATTATTTTTTACTACAAATGCCTTATTATGCAATATAGCTGTTAAATAATTGTTTTCTTTACTAGGTGTGTTGCGTAATAGTGAGTATATCAAAGGCGTTCCACTATCTCGTAAACTAAGGAGTATCAGAATGAAAGTAGCAGTTCTCGGTGCAGCGGGTGGTATTGGTCAGGCACTGGCACTTCTTCTTAAAAATCAGCTTCCAGCTGGTAGTGAACTCTCTTTATATGATATCGCTCCGGTTACACCGGGTGTTGCAGCGGACTTAAGTCATATACCTACTCAAGTAAGGGTAAAAGGTTTTGCTGGCGAAGATCCTTCTCCTGCATTAAAAGATGCAGATGTTGTTTTAATTTCTGCCGGTGTTGCCCGTAAACCGGGTATGGATCGCTCTGATCTTTTCAATGTAAATGCAGGGATCGTGCGTAATCTTATTGAAAAAGTTGCACAAAACTGCCCTAAGGCACTTATTGGTATCATTACTAATCCAGTCAATACTACGGTTGCTATCGCTGCTGAAGTACTGAAAAAAGCCGGTGTTTATGATAAAAAACGCCTATTTGGTGTGACAACACTAGATATTATCCGTGCGAATACTTTTGTTGCTGAATTAAAAGGCAAAAATCCACAAACAACGAATGTTCCGGTCATTGGTGGACACTCAGGTGTGACTATTCTTCCTTTGCTATCTCAAGTAGCCGGTGTGTCATTTACTGATGAAGAAGTTGCTGCATTAACAAAACGTATTCAAAATGCGGGGACTGAGGTTGTTGAAGCTAAAGCGGGTGGCGGATCAGCCACATTATCAATGGGACAAGCAGCTGCGCGCTTTGGTCTTTCATTGATCCGTGCTTTAAATGGCGAAAAAGATGTTATTGAGTGCACCTATACCGAAGGCGATGGTGAACATGCCCGTTTCTTTGCACAACCTGTTCGTTTAGGTAAGAATGGTGTTGAAGAATATCTACCAATCGGTCAATTAAGTGATTTTGAAAAACAATCTCTTAATGGCATGTTGGATGTATTGAAAAAAGATATAATTCTTGGCGAAGAATTTATTAATAAATAAAAAATAACTTTTTTGCTTTAAAATAATGTAAATTTAAATAAAAACCGCTGATAGTGTATCAGCGGTTTTTTTTATTAATTATAATATATGTAATTATTAGTTAATTATTGGTTTTGTCGCGTATCTTCCGTTCAAGTAATTCTCCTGTTTCAGGATGAAAATAACGACTGGGCCAAATTTCCGAAGGCGCTACACCTAGAAAGTCAGCAATGATTTTCTCACCTTTTGGCCAAGGGCGTGACAGTGCATTAGCCAGTGTTGAAGAGCTTAAACCAGCTTGGCGAGAGATGGCTGCCAGTGTTGTGCCTCGTTTTCTGAGTGCGGCAATAATATCGGCAGGATGCCAATCAGATTTCCTTGAAATCATTTTTAATCCTTTTTCTATAAAATTAAATGCTGTGTTAGTGGTATAAATAACAGTTTATTAGAAATGCTTAAAAGCATTAAACTGATTATTTAGAAAATAAAATAACATTATTTTTCTAAAAATATTTCTGATTTTTTTCTTAATAATTTCTTTTTTGAAGTTGATAACAATTTTAGAGAAACGTAATGAAAAAAGAGTGGTATACGGCAATGGAATTGACGGGTATAGGTGGATTACCTAAATCACCACAAGGTGTAAATGCAAAAGCTAAACGTGAATCTTGGTTAAAACAAAAGAGAACTAATAAACAAGGAAATGGCGTTGAATATCATTACTCTTGTTTACCAGAAGAAACTTTAATTGCTCTGGAGCTTTATGAACCATTAGCACATTACAAACTAAATAAAGAGGAGCCACTCGTTATCTGGGTGAAAGCATTCCAACAACTTAATGATGGTGAACAAAAAACAGTAACAGAGCTGATCTTGCGGGATGGTATTAGAAGTTTTTTAGAAAAGATCGTCAAAGATTAAGCGACTTTAAAGAACGCGCTATTGCGTTATCCGCAACCGATATCTGACTAACCTCTTAGTTGAATGTGAGATGAGATCATGAAAAAAGAATGGTATACAGCAAAAGAATTAGTAGGGCTTGCAGGGTTACCTAATTCTCCACAAGGGGTCAATTTAATGGCACGCCGTGAAGGATGGGAAAATCGCCGTAAGCGTGGAGTACAAGGTAAAGCCGTTGAGTACTCGGTTAAAAGCCTCCCTGAAGAGGTGGTGAGTGTGTTAGCGGCGCATGAGCCTCCTGCAGAATATTTATCTAAGCGTCAGGATGCCTTTCTTATCTGGGTGGAAGCTTATTATCAGCTAACAAAATCAGAGCGTGAAAAAATCGTAAAATTTGTTTTACGAGAAGGTCTCGCTAAGTTAATTAGCTATATTGATGCTGACAATCAAGAAGAGATCGAACGAGAAAATGAAGAAGTGGTTCAAAAATTAAAAAGCCCCCCAGAGTCGACATAGTCGCTCTGACGGGCTTCTCATACTTTATGGGGTTTAGGTATGAAAATTACGATTGTCGTTGCACAGCAACGTGCGCAAGGCCAATTAATGCATCTTTGTAAGATGAATCAGGAATAATCGCTAACGCCTCAATGGCTTTATCGGCTTCTTCTTCCGCTTTTTGGCGGGTATATTCCAGTGAGCCACACTGTTTCATCGTTTTTAACACAGTGTCGAGTAAATGACGGCCGTTACCTTTTTCAATGGCTTGACGAATGAGTTGTGATTCTGTTTCGTTACCATGGTGCATGGCATGAAGTAAAGGCAAAGTAGGTTTACCTTCATCCAGATCGTCACCGGTATTTTTACCTAATTGGGTATTATCTGCATCATAATCCAGTAAATCGTCAATCAGCTGGAATGCGGTACCAAGATAACGACCATAATCTTGGAAAGCTTTCTCTTGCTCTGGAGTGGCTCCGCAGAGGATGGCTGACGCATGAGAGGCAGCTTCAAATAAACGGGCGGTTTTACTGTAGATAACTTGCATATAGTCATCTTCAGTAATGTCAGGATCGTTACAATTCATTAATTGTAATACTTCACCTTCAGCGATCACATTGGTTGCGCTAGACATCAGCTTTAGCACGCGCATGGAATCAAGATCCGTCATCATCTGAAAAGATCGTGTATAAATAAAGTCACCTACCAGCACGCTTGCAGCATTACCAAACACAGCATTAGCTGTTTGTTTGCCTCTACGCATATCGGATTCATCAACAACATCGTCGTGCAATAATGTTGCGGTATGAATAAATTCAATTAAAGCGGCGACAGAGATATGTTTGTCCCCTTGATAATCCAAAGCTCGGCCGGTCAGAACAGCGATCATTGGGCGGATCCTTTTACCACCACCGCTAATGATGTAGTAACCAAGCTGGTTTATCAAAGAAACATCTGAATTAAGCTGGTAAAGAATTGCGTCATTTACCGCAGCCATATCAGCGGATGTGAGTTTTATAATAGATTCTAAATTCATGTTTTTCGACTTTGGCTCGCCAATGAGCGCGTTATAATTAATAAAAAATGATCATGCCATAGATTTTACTCTCTTATAATTTAGATTGTACTTTAAAAATGGCTGAAATAAATATTGTGTAAAAAACTCTTTTTTTTGCTGGTTGTTTGCGATCTATACTTGTCATCGCGACTAAATTTGCGTAGAATTCGCGCCCTATGTGAATATTTTAATTGTGCACTCAAATTATACATATTGGGAGTGTGCGGAAAGCGGAGTTTATATGTACGCGGTTTTCCAAAGTGGTGGTAAACAACACCGAGTCAGCGAAGGTCAAACAATTCGCTTAGAAAAGCTTGAAGTAGCAACTGGCGAAACTATTGAGTTTGACACCGTCATGATGGTCGCTGATGGCGACAACATTCAAATTGGCGCTCCAATCCTTGAGGGCGTTAAAGTTAAAGCGGAAGTGGTTGCTCACGGTCGCGGCGAGAAAGTTAAAATTGTTAAGTTCCGTCGTCGTAAACACAGCCGTAAACAGCAGGGCCACCGTCAGTGGTTTACTGATGTTAAAATCACTGGTATCGCTTAAGGTTTAGGAGAGCAGATTAATGGCACACAAAAAGGCTGGCGGCTCGACTCGTAACGGTCGCGATTCCGAAGCAAAACGTCTAGGTGTAAAACGTTTCGGTGGTGAAGCTGTATTAGCAGGTAGCATCATCGTTCGTCAACGTGGTACTAAGTTCCATGCAGGTACTAACGTTGGTTGTGGTCGTGACCACACCCTGTTTGCGTTAGCTGACGGAAAAGTTAAATTCGAAGTTAAAGGTCCAAACAATCGTAAATTTATCAGCATCGAAGCTGAATAATTACCGGTCCTTTAAACACCGAGTTAAAAGCCCTGCACAGTCTGTTGCGGGGCTTTTTATATTTAAAAAAGGCCATCTCTGGGTAATTTCGGCCATCCAGCACGTTAATGGCTATCATACGGAGTAAAATCATGAAATTTGTTGATGAGGCCAAGATCCTAATCGTCGCTGGCGACGGTGGTAACGGCTGTGTAAGCTTTCGTCGAGAAAAATATATCCCGAAAGGGGGACCAGACGGTGGTGATGGCGGTGATGGTGGTGATGTCTACATGGTTGCAGACGAAAACCTCAACACCCTTATCGATTACCGTTTTACTAAATCTTACCGCGCTGAGCGTGGTGAAAATGGCCAAAGCCGTGATTGTACGGGAAAACGAGGTCAAGATATTACTATTAATGTCCCTGTGGGGACGCGTGCCCGTGATCTTGCTACAGGCGAGATCATTGCTGACTTAACGGTACATGGTCAAAAACAAATGGTCGCTAAAGGTGGCTTCCATGGTTTAGGGAATACGCGTTTTAAATCATCAGTCAATCGTGCACCACGTCAACGCACAATGGGTACACCGGGTGAATCACGTGAAGTACTGTTAGAGCTGATGCTACTTGCAGATGTAGGTATGTTAGGTATGCCGAATGCCGGTAAATCTACCTTTATTCGAGCCGTCTCGGCAGCCAAACCCAAAGTGGCAGATTATCCATTTACTACACTAGTACCTAGCTTAGGTGTTGTGCGTATGGACAGCCATCAAAGCTTTGTGGTTGCGGATATACCGGGGCTGATCGAAGGGGCTGCTGATGGCGCGGGTCTTGGGATCCAGTTCCTGAAACATTTGGAACGCTGCCGTGTATTATTGCATTTGATCGACATCGATCCTATTGATGGTTCTGATCCCGTTGAAAATGCCAAAATCATTATTTCTGAATTAGAAAAATACAGCGATAAACTGGCACAAAAACCACGTTGGTTAGTTTTCAATAAAGTGGATCTGCTAGATGCCGATGAAGCAAAACAGAAAGCGCAAGCGATAGTTGAAGCGTTGGGTTGGGAAGGTGATTATTATATGATTGCTGCTATCAACCAAGAAGGGGTGAAAAAACTTTGTTGGGATATTATGGAATTCCTGAAAGTGACCCCACGTGAGCAAGATATTGCTACCGCTTTAGTAGCTGAAGAAAAAGTTGATTTTATGTGGGATGACTACCATAAAGAACAACTTGAAAATCCTGACTTTGAAGACGATGACGAAGATTGGGATGAAGAAGATGATGATGGTGTAGAGTTTATCTACCAACGCTAATCTCTCTTTTTATCGGTATTGTTGTCTCGGTATCGTATAGACATACAGATAGCGAGACATAAAAAACGCCTGAATTTTCAGGCGTTTTTACTTTCTAACAAATAATAGTGCTATTTATTGTTATAGATATCTTTATATAAATTCGTTTCAAAACGAACCAAATAGGCGCGTCCAGCATTGCGATTTTGTGTAGGGGGAGAGTAGGCAGAAATAAATTGTACAAATGCTACTTTCTGTCCATTGGCTGTCGTCATAAAGCCAGCTAGATTATACACTCCCTTGAGTGAACCTGTTTTAGCGGAAACTTTACCGTTGACGCCCGCTTCAGTAAAACCACCACGATATTGCAATGTACCATCATGACCGGCAAGAGGAAGCATACTGATAAAATTTAATTCACTATCATGTTGTCCGACATATTGTAATACTTGCATCATGGTTGCGGGGGCTATCAGGTTATGGCGGGAAAGCCCAGATCCATCCACCATAATTGTATTAGCTAAATCAATGCCCGCTTTTTGTTTTAAAATAGCACGAGTGGCATCCGCCCCTGAACGCCAAGTGCCAGCAACACCATAATATTCACGACCAATAGTTCTAAATACGGCATCTGCAATCATATTGTCAGACTCTTTTAACATCGTCGTCAATAAAGTGTGTAACGGTTTAGATTGTGTTTGTGCTAAAACAGTAACAGGGGCTTTAGGTTGGGAGCGGCGTTTGACATAACCGTCCAGCTCAATATCTGCACGTTGTAACTCTTCTTTTAGCAATATACCTGCCCAGTGCGCACCATCTTGAATGGAAAACATCAGCGGCATGGCTTCTTCACGTTTAGGAATGCAGCCTGTTATCACATAAGTATTTAAATCTCTCACCGTGACGTCTAATTCGCAAAAGCGGGTTCGTGTTGAGCCTTTTTCATAGGTTTCAACTTCGCTTAAAACCGTGACAGGATAAAAAGACGCTTTACGTATGGTGGCGATATCACCTTCTTTTTGACCACTTTGCAGTAAGACGGAAAAACAATTTTTATCCACAATAGCGGCACTTGGCGGGGCACTAAAGCATTGGGTCATATCATTCCAAACCCATCCCGGCGCTTTGTCATGGCTGGAGAAAGCAGAGGTATCAATTAATAAATTTCCCGTTATTTTTGTGACGCCGGATTGTTTTAATACGGCAACCATTGCTCGTAATTGCTGGCGAGTTAGCGTAGGATCACCACTAAAACGGAAAATTAAATCACCCTCTAGTTGATTGTTTTTTATCTTTCCTTCCGTTTCCATTGTGGTGGTAAATTGATAATCTCCCCCTAATTGCAATAGGGCGGCTAAAGCTGTGACCACTTTTTGTGTGCTGGCTGGCAAAGATAATTGATTATCATTATAAGTTAGGTTTGGGGAGGATGCGCCAACTGTTTGGGTGATTAAACCGACTTGAGTACCATCAGGCAAAAGTTCTATATATTTTTCAACAGGAATGGCGAGGGTTGAAAAGCTTAACAGACTCAAGGTATAAAATATTCCGCGGAATATAGGTAATAAGCGCATAATTTCTCTATCCGTAACTATAAGCTTAACGCTATAGTGTTGATTGCCAGAGGCTAATACTAAAGGGCAATGAGGGCAAAAGTAAACGGTAACACGTGTGATTATCTGATTATCAGAAAATATTACTTATCCTGTTTTTAAAACGAGAATAAGACGTGAAGCCATTGGCCTCTTGTGTTAGATTTAGTTTAGCTTTAGATAAGGGAGGTTTTTACTACTTCCCAACCAAAAGGGTAGAAAGTTACAATTATTTTCTATTCATCGAATATATAAAGGGACAGGCCCTCATTAAGGCTGCCTGTGTCTTTTTTTGTCTTGAGAAGAGTAAAGTAGAACCTTTTCTCTGTGTTGTTAGTATAAAAAATCAGGATGATACCTATTTTTTATTAGGAATAGTATTGAGGTATTAACACATGAATCAGATCCCTATGACAGTTCTCGGAGCAGAAAAATTACGCGAAGAACTGGAATATCTAAAAACTGTTCGTCGCCCAGAAATTACCGCGGCCATTGCTGAGGCACGGGAACATGGCGACTTAAAAGAAAACGCGGAATATCACGCAGCTCGTGAACAACAGGGTTTCTGTGAAGGCCGCATTCAAGAAATTGAAGCAAAATTATCAAATGCGCAAGTCATTGATATCACTAAAATGACGAATAATGGACGTATTATTTTTGGTGCCACGGTGACGTTACTCAATGTGGATACTGAAGAAGAGCAAAAATACCGCATTGTTGGTGATGATGAAGCAAACATTAAAGAAAACTTAATTTCAGTCAACTCACCGATTGCCCGTGGATTGATTGGTAAAGAGTTAGATGATGTGGTGGTCATTAACACCCCAGGCGGCCAAGTAGAGTATGAAGTTTTAAACGTAGAATATATTTAATTTGTAATTTTACGTTTCTATAGAAAACTAGAATGCTATCCTGTGGTAATATTAAAAAAGGCCTGAAAAGGCCTTTTTTGCCATAGAGTTAGTTATGGCATTTTTATATAAAGGTATAAGTTTTATTTCGGTAAAATAATTTTACGCGCTTCAGAAGGGCGATAAAGAACAACCATTTTTCCGATAACTTGTACATTCTGTGCACCGCTTTCACGCACAATCGCTGCCACGATCAAGTTTTTAACATCTCGATCTTCGCCTGCGATTTTGACTTTGATAAGCTCATGATGTGCCAGAGCGATTTCAATTTCTGCAAGAACGCCTTCAGTCAACCCGTTGTTACCGATCATAACGACAGGATTGAGATGATGAGCGAGCCCTTTCAGGTGTTGAATTTGTTTTTTGTTAAGAGTCATCATTAATTTTTGCTTAGTTGGGATTGAAAACGGTCCATTCTAACGCCATCTCTCATTTATCACCATAAAATGTCGTCAAGATGCGGTAAAATGAGTGAAGAAGTAAAATTTTTGATTGCTAAGTGTATGATAGTTGGAAAACGCAATGGCCAATAAAAAACGTTCGGCAAGCTCTAGCCGCTGGTTACAAGAACATTTTAGTGATAAATATGTTCAACAAGCAAAGAAAAAAGGGTTTCGCTCTCGAGCTTGGTTTAAATTGGAAGAAATTCAGCAAAGTGATAACATTTTCAAACCAGGTATGACCGTTGTCGATTTAGGTGCTGCTCCGGGTGGGTGGTCTCAATATGTCGTACAGCAGTTAGGAAATAAAGGTAGGATCATCGCATGTGACCTTTTACCTATGGATCCTATCGTTGGTGTCGATTTCCTTCAAGGCGATTTTCGTGATGAACTTGTATTGAAGGCATTGCTTGATAGAGTAGGTGATAATAAAGTCCAGGTTGTCATGTCTGACATGGCTCCAAACATGAGCGGAACACCCGCGGTCGATATTCCTCGATCCATGTATTTAGTAGAGTTAGCGCTTGATATGTGTCGTGATGTGCTGGCTCCCGGGGGAAGTTTTATTGTCAAAGTGTTTCAGGGAGAAGGCTTTGATGAGTACCTGGGGCAAATACGCTCCCTGTTTACGAAAGTGAAAGTTCGTAAACCAGACGCTTCGCGGTCTCGTTCTCGTGAGGTATATATTGTAGCCACAGGGCGTAAACTTTAGTACCCTAAAGCTATTTGTTAACACAGTTGTAATATGAGGTTAATCCCTTGAGTGACATGGCGAAAAACCTGATCCTCTGGTTAGTCATTGCAGTCGTATTGATGTCATTATTCCAGAGCTTCGGACCCAGCGATTCGAATAGTCGTAAGGTGGATTACTCTACCTTTATCAATGAGTTAACTAATAACCAGTTACGCGAGGTCAGCATAAGTGGTTATGATATTAATGTAACTAAAACAGATAACTCAAAGTACAGCACGTATATGCCTATGCGTGATGATAACCTGCTGACCACTTTAATGAACCGTAATGTAAAAGTGACCGGTGAACCCATTGAAGGTCAAAGCCTTCTAACACAAATTTTTGTGTCTTGGTTCCCAATGCTTTTACTGATTGGTCTTTGGATCTTCTTTATGCGCCAAATGCAAGGTGGTGGCGGTAAAGGTGCGATGTCTTTTGGTAAGAGTAAGGCTCGCATGTTGACAGAAGACCAAATCAAAACAACCTTTGCTGATGTTGCAGGTTGTGATGAGGCCAAAGAAGAAGTCAGCGAGCTAGTTGAGTATTTACGTGATCCGGGTCGTTTCCAGAAATTAGGTGGTAAAATTCCGAAAGGTATCCTAATGGTTGGTCCTCCTGGTACGGGTAAAACATTATTAGCAAAAGCGATTGCTGGTGAAGCAAAAGTACCTTTCTTTACTATTTCTGGTTCTGACTTCGTTGAAATGTTTGTCGGGGTCGGTGCTTCTCGTGTTCGTGATATGTTTGAACAGGCTAAAAAAGCAGCACCTTGTATCATCTTTATCGATGAAATCGATGCGGTTGGTCGTCAACGTGGTGCCGGTCTTGGCGGTGGTCATGATGAACGTGAACAAACGCTGAACCAGATGCTGGTCGAAATGGATGGTTTTGAAGGCAACGAAGGTATCATCGTGATTGCCGCAACTAACCGCCCTGACGTATTAGACCCTGCATTATTACGTCCAGGTCGTTTTGACCGTCAAGTCGTCGTAGGTTTACCAGATGTTCGTGGTCGTGAGCAAATTCTGAAAGTGCATATGCGCCGAGTGCCATTATCACCAGACGTTGATCCTGCGATCCTTGCTCGTGGTACTCCGGGTTTCTCCGGTGCTGACTTGGCAAACTTGGTTAATGAAGCTGCACTATTTGCTGCACGCGGTAACAAACGTGTTGTTTCAATGGTCGAGTTCGAAAAAGCAAAAGATAAGATCATGATGGGTGCTGAACGTCGTTCAATGGTTATGACCGAAGAACAAAAAGCATCAACGGCTTATCATGAAGCGGGACACGCCATTATTGGTCGTTTAGTGCCTGAACATGATCCGGTACATAAAGTGACGATTATCCCTCGTGGACGTGCATTAGGTGTGACTTTCTTCTTACCTGAAGGTGACCAAATCAGTGCCAGCCGTCAAAAACTGGAAAGCCAAATTTCAACACTTTATGGTGGCCGTTTAGCGGAAGAGATCATTTATGGGCCTGAACATGTTTCGACAGGGGCTTCTAATGATATCAAAGTAGCAACCAATATTGCGCGTAACATGGTGACACAGTGGGGCTTCTCTGAAAAATTAGGGCCATTACTGTATGCTGATGAAGACGGTGAGGTGTTCTTAGGTCGTTCAGTTGCTAAAGCGCAACATATGTCAGATGAAACGGCACGTACTATCGACGAAGAAATTAAAGCTATCATCGACCGTAACTATACCCGTGCTCGTCAAATCCTGATGGACAACCTAGATATTCTGCACTCAATGAAAGATGCATTAATGACTTATGAAACCATTGATGCACCTCAAATTGATGACTTAATGAATCGTCGTGAAGTTCGTCCACCGGCAGGTTGGGAAGGCAATAATGGCAATAGTGGTGCAAATACCGCTACAGCACAGCCGACACAAACACATGTGACGAATGAGCCAAATAATAAGTCAGGATCAGAGAGTGACACACCTTCTGATAACAATACTCATTAATCCTTATCGGGTTCTATATTGAGTAAGCTATAAATACAAACCCCAGGCTTTCTGGGGTTTTTTTATATAGGTATCAACGAAATGAAATTAATTGCCAGAGGAAGAGAGCTTAATTTATCTTCACCCCAAGTGATGGGCATTTTAAATGTGACGCCAGATTCATTTTCTGATGGCGGAACGCATAACTCTCTTAATGATGCTATTAACCACGCCGCTAAACTTATTGCTGAAGGGGCTTCTATCATCGATATCGGTGGTGAATCAACAAGGCCGGGTGCCAGTGATGTTTCTGTCGATGAAGAGTTACATCGTGTTATTCCTGTGGTCGAAGCTATCCAGCAACGTTTTGATGTGTGGATTTCTGTTGATACATCCAAAGCACAAGTGATCACGGAGTCTGCTCAAGCGGGTGCCTCTATTATCAATGATATACGTTCACTTACCGAACCTGGAGCACTTCAGGCGGCTGCAAAAACGGGGTTACCTGTTTGTATTATGCATATGCAAGGTTTACCTAAAACAATGCAACATGCGCCGCAGTATAAGAATGTGATGATAGAAGTTGATGCTTTTCTAGCAGAGAATATTCAACGTTGTATTGATGCTGGTATCGAGAAAAATCAAATTATTCTTGATCCAGGCTTCGGCTTTGGTAAAAATTTAGCGCATAATTATCAATTATTAGCACATCTAAGTGATTTTCATCACTTTGGTTTACCGATACTCGCCGGAATGTCACGTAAATCAATGGTAGGACAGTTACTCAATGTTCCGCCACAAGAGCGTGTTGCTGGTAGTGTTGCTTGCGCAGTTATTGCTGCAATGCAAGGGGCACAAATTATTCGTGTACACGATGTTAAAGAGACTGTAGATGCGATGAAAGTCGTGCAGGCGACTCTTTCTGCAAAGGAAAATAATGAATGAGCGAACGTAAATACTTTGGAACAGACGGTATCCGTGGAAAAGTAGGTGACAGCCCTATTACACCTGATTTTGTATTAAAGCTAGGCTGGGCTGCAGGTAAAGTACTTGCACGTCACGGCTCACGTAAAATCATTATCGGTAAAGATACTCGTATTTCTGGTTATATGTTGGAATCGGCTCTAGAAGCAGGCCTTGCTGCTGCGGGATTATCCGCTTCATTTACAGGCCCGATGCCAACCCCTGCGGTCGCTTATTTAACCCGTACTTTCAGAGCAGAAGCTGGCATAGTGATTTCTGCTTCTCATAATCCCTATTATGATAATGGCATCAAATTCTTCTCCATTGATGGTACAAAACTACCTGATGAAGTAGAAGAAGCCATTGAAGCGGAAATGGAAAAACCGATCACTTGTGTAGAGTCCGCAGAATTAGGGCGTGCGAATCGCATTGTTGATGCCGCAGGCCGTTATATTGAATTTTGTAAAGGTACGTTCCCTAACGAAAATAATTTAAATGGGTTAAAAGTTGTTGTGGATTGTGCCCATGGTGCAACTTACCATATTGCGCCTAATGTTTTTCGTGAACTCGGGGCTGAGGTTATCACTATTGGTTGTGAGCCTACGGGCATCAATATCAATGACGAATGTGGTGCAACAGATGTACGTATGTTGCAAAAACGCGTGTTAGAAGAGGGTGCCGACGTTGGTTTAGCCTTTGATGGTGATGGTGACCGTATTATTATGGTTGATCATAAAGGCCTAAAAGTAGATGGTGACCAAATTCTCTATATCATTGCGCGAGAAGCGTTACGTCAAGGTCAACTACGTGGTGGTGCCGTCGGTACACTAATGAGTAATATGGGGTTAGAGATTGCCTTAAAACAGCTTGGTATTCCTTTTGTGAGAGCCAAAGTGGGTGACCGCTATGTGCTTGAGAAATTGCAAGAAAAAGGCTGGCGTTTAGGGGCGGAAAACTCGGGTCATATTATTTTACTTGATAAGACAACAACGGGTGATGGTATTGTTGCTGGTCTGCAAGTATTAAGCGCAATGGTTCGTAACCATATGAGCTTGCATGATCTATGCAGTGGCATGAAATTATTACCACAAATTTTGGTGAATGTTCGTTTTACGGGAAATCACGATCCTCTACAATCAACAGAAGTTCAGCAAGTCGCAAAAGAAGTTGAGGCGGAGCTTGGTGGTAAGGGACGCGTTTTATTACGTAAATCAGGAACAGAACCATTAATTCGAGTGATGGTTGAAGGCGAAAATGAAGAGCAAGTCACAGCGATGGCGAATCGTATTGCTGATGCAGTAAAACATGTTGGCTAATTGCTGTTTTTTTCTTCAATTAATCACTTTATAGTAAAATAACCTTGCTTGTCAGTTCAGGTTTGGTTAGTATTCACACCCGCTTAGTAAGGTCGTTGAACTAAAGCGGGTGAAGCAATCGAAGGTTATCGCATAGGCGATAAGTTCCATAGAATAGGTAACGCAAATGTATACAGCACTCATTGTTATTCTTATCATTGCAGCAACAGGGCTGGTTGGTCTGATCCTGTTACAGCAGGGTAAAGGTGCTGATATGGGCGCTTCTTTTGGTGCAGGTGCTTCCGGTACAGTATTTGGTTCAAGCGGTTCAGCAAATTTCATGACCCGTATGACCGCTGTTTTAGCAACAGTGTTTATTGTACTTTGCCTTATTTTAGGTAATTTAAGTGCCAATAAAACTGTTCGTGAAGACAGTAAGTGGATGTCTATCGAGCAGACTGCAGAAGAAGCGAAAAAAGCTGAGCAATTAGCAGCGCCTGTAGCACCAGCAAACACAGATATTCCGCAGTAAACTAAGTAATAGTTAAAAATGAGATTGTTTGGGGTTTTGGTTAAATAAACAGTCTCATTAAAGTGCCGAGGTGGTGAAATTGGTATACACGCTACCTTGAGGTGGTAGTGCCTACAAAACGGGCGTACGGGTTCAAGTCCCGTTCTCGGCACCATTATTCCAGATAGCTTGCGTTTTGCTTGTTATCAGCGTAAAATTTGCCACGTTTTTCGAACGCGGGGTGGAGCAGCTTGGTAGCTCGTCGGGCTCATAACCCGAAGGTCGTTGGTTCAAATCCAGCCCCCGCAACCACTTCTAACAATACAGCACTTTTCTCATTAATCATCTTGTAAACCGATTATGATCCTGAGTGGAATGTGCCGTAGAAGAGGTTATCTCGATTGGCAAGTTACAGGGTCCAGTTGCATAAAGCCCCGAATTTCGGGGTTTTTTGTTATCAGAGAATAGAATACTGGGCTATAAGCCCTTTTTTTATGCCTTGGGGGTGGGTTTGTCCACATTAGAGCAAAAATTAACAGCGATGGTTTCAGCACCAGTAGAAGCATTAGGCTTTGAATTTGTTGGTCTTGAGTTTATTCGTGGTCGAGTATCAACATTGCGTATCTATATTGATAGTGAAGAAGGTATCACTGTTGATGATTGTGCTGATGTTAGCCACCAGGTCAGTGCTGTGCTGGATGTTGAAGATCCAATTCAAACATTTTATAACCTTGAGATCTCATCTCCTGGTTTAGAAAGACCTTTATTCACTACAACGCATTATGAGCAATTTATCGGCGAAGAAGTCGCCGTTGTATTACGAATTGCGATGCAAAACCGCCGTAAATGGCAGGGCATTATTAAGTCTGTCGCTGGCGAAATGATCACGGTTACTGTGGATGGTAAAGACGAAGTGTTCGCACTGAGCAACATCCAGAAAGCTAACCTGGTACCCCACTTTTAAGTTTTGAAGAGGCAACTAGGATGAACAAAGAGATTCTGGCTGTTGTGGAAGCGGTCTCTAACGAAAAATCTCTTCCTCGTGAGAAGATTTTCGAAGCACTGGAAACTGCATTAGCGACAGCGACTAAGAAAAAATATGAGCAAGAGATTGATGTACGAGTTTGCATTGATCGTAAAACGGGGGATTTTGATACTTTCCGTCGTTGGCTTGTGGTTGAAGAAGTTACTCAGCCTACTCGTGAAATCACACTTGAAGCGGCTAAATACGAAGAGCCTGAAATTGAACTAGGCGGCTTCATTGAAGACCAAATTGAGTCTGTTACTTTCGACCGTATTACCACCCAGACCGCAAAACAAGTGATCGTACAAAAAGTACGTGAAGCTGAAAGAGCGATGGTTGTTGATCAATTCCGCGAACAATTAGGCGAAATTATCACGGGCGTTGTGAAAAAAGTAAACCGCGATAACATCACCCTAGATTTAGGAAATAACGCAGAAGCCGTTATCTTACGTGAAGATATGCTACCGCGTGAAAATTTCCGCCCAGGTGACCGTGTACGTGGTGTCTTATACGATGTTCGTACAGAAACTCGTGGTGCACAACTTTTCGTAACACGTTCTCGTCCTGAAATGCTGATCGAATTATTCCGCATTGAAGTACCTGAAATTGGCGAAGAGATCATTGAGATTAAAGCTGCAGCACGTGATCCAGGTTCTCGTGCCAAAATCGCTGTAAAAACCAACGATAAACGCATCGACCCTGTGGGTGCTTGTGTTGGTATGCGTGGTGCACGTGTACAAGCCGTTTCCAGTGAACTGGGCGGTGAACGAATTGATATTGTTCTGTGGGATGATAATCCTGCACAATTCGTGATTAATGCAATGGCTCCGGCAGATGTTGCTTCTATTGTTGTCGATGAAGACAAATGTACAATGGACGTCGCTGTTGAAAGCAGTAATCTTGCCCAAGCGATTGGCCGTAATGGTCAAAATGTTCGCTTAGCAGCACAATTACTGAAAAAACATCGTGGTGATGACAAATGGGAACTGAATGTCATGACTGCAGATGAACTGAATGCTAAGCATCAGGCAGAAGCAAACGCAGCCATTGAAATATTTACTAAGCATCTCGACATTGATGAAGACTTCGCAACTGTTTTAGTTGAAGAAGGTTTCTCTACCCTTGAAGAGTTAGTTTATGTGCCGATTGACGAACTGTTAGCTATCGACGGTCTTGATGAAGAAACAGTTGAAGCATTACGTGAAAGAGCAAAAGCGGCATTAACAACGATTGAACTAGCTCAAAAAGAAAGCCTAGGCGATAACCAGCCAGCTGAGGACTTATTAGCTCTCGAAGGCATGGAACGTTCTTTAGCATTTGATCTAGCTGCCCGTGGTATCTGCACACTGGAAGATCTTGCCGAACAGGGTATCGACGACCTAACTGATATTGACGGTTTAAATAGTGAGCGCGCAGGCGAACTCATTATGGCTGCTCGTAATATCTGCTGGTTTGGGAATGATGCGTAACAACTGAGCAGGAAGGAACAGAATGACAGATGAAACAGTAAAATCACTTGCAGAAGAGATTCAGACACCGGTTGAACGTTTGGTACAGCAGTTTGCTGATGCCGGTATTAAGAAAACCGTCTCTGATTCTGTCTCCCAAAAAGAGAAAGAAACCTTGCTGGCTTGGTTGAACCGTGATAAAGAGTCAACCAGCCAACCAGAAAAATTAACGTTACAGCGCAAAGTGCGTAGTACGTTAAGTGTTCCTGGTACAGGTGGCAAAAATAAATCAGTAGCCATCGAAGTCCGCAAAAAACGCACTTATGTGAACCGTGATGCAGTTGAAAAAGCACAAGCGGCAGAGCAAGCTCAGCGTGAAGCGGAAGAAAAGGCGCGTCGCGAAGCAGAAGAAAAAGCACAGCGCGAAGCACAAGAGAAAGCACAGCGCGAAGCTGAAGAAAAAGCAAAACGTGAAGCTGAAGAAGCCAAGAAAAAGGCTGAAGAAAAGGCAAAACGTGAAGCTGAAGAAGCAAAACGTGAAGCAGCGGAATTAGCTAAGCGCGAAGCAGCGGAAAAAGACAAAGTGAAACAAAACGAGAAACCAAAAGCTGATAAGGCTGATCAGGAAAAAGCACGTCGCATAGCCGAACAGGCTGAACTGAAACGTAAAACAGAAGAAGCTCAGCGTCGTAAAGCTGAAGAAGAAGCTCGCATTGCAGCAGAAAAAGCGCGTCGCTTAGCGGAAGAAAATGCTGAAAAATGGACTTCAGATACGCCATCTGAAACAGAAGGTACTGACTATCATGTGACGACATCTCGCTATGCGCGTGATGCAGAAGATGAAAGTGATGCTGAGGTTGAAGGTGGCCGTGGCCGTGGTCGTGCAGCAAAAGCCCCTCGTCCAAAGAAAAATAACCGTCACTCTGAAAAAGCAGATCGTGAAGAAGCTCGCGCTGCTGGCCGTTCTAACAAGAAAGGCAAAGGACGTAAAAATAGCACATTACAGCAAGGCTTCAATAAGCCAGCCGCTGCCGTAAACCGTGATGTTGTCATTGGTGAGACTATTTCAGTTGCTGATTTAGCAAACAAAATGGCAGTGAAAGGTTCTGAAGTCATTAAAACAATGATGAAAATGGGTGCAATGGCAACCATCAACCAAGTTTTAGACCAAGAAACGGCACAACTGGTTGCGGAAGAAATGGGTCACAAAGTTATCTTACGTCGTGAAAACGAGTTAGAAGAACAAGTGATGAACGACCGTGATACTAGCGATGAAATGGCTGTATCTCGTGCGCCTGTTGTGACTATTATGGGTCACGTTGACCATGGTAAAACCTCTTTACTCGACTACATTCGTTCAACGAAAGTGGCTTCAGGTGAAGCAGGTGGTATTACTCAGCATATCGGTGCTTATCACGTTAAAACCGACAAAGGTGAAATTACCTTCCTAGATACTCCAGGTCACGCCGCATTTACTTCAATGCGTGCCCGTGGTGCTCAGGTAACGGATATCGTTGTTCTGGTTGTTGCTGCTGATGATGGTGTGATGCCACAAACTATCGAAGCTATCCAACATGCCAAAGCAGCAAATGTGCCTGTTGTTGTTGCCGTGAACAAAATTGATAAACCAGAAGCTGATCCTGATCGTGTTAAAACTGAGCTGTCTCAATATGGCATTCTGCCAGAAGATTGGGGTGGTGAGACTCAGTTTATCCATGTGTCAGCAAAACAAGGCTTAGGTATTGACGAGTTGCTGGATGCTATCTTATTACAAGCGGAAGTTCTTGAACTGAAAGCAGTAAAAGAGGGTATGGCAAGCGGTGTTGTTATCGAATCTTACCTCGATAAAGGCCGAGGTCCTGTTGCGACTATCCTTGTTCGTGAAGGTACCTTGAATAAAGGTGATATCGTTCTGTGTGGCTTTGAATACGGTCGTATTCGTGCAATGCGTAACGAATTAGGTAAAGAAGTACAATCTGCCGGCCCATCAATGCCTGTTGAGATTTTAGGTCTGTCTAATGTACCTTCTGCGGGTGATGAAGCAACCGTTGTTCGTGATGAGAAAAAAGCGCGTGAAGTTGCCTTATATCGTCAAGGTAAATTCCGTGAAGTGAAACTGGCTCGTCAACAGAAATCTAAACTGGAAAACATGTTTGCTAACATGGAAGAAGGTAAAGTTTCTGAACTGAACATCGTACTGAAAACGGATGTTCAAGGAACTTGTGAAGCCATCACTGATGCATTAGTTAAACTTTCTACAGATGAAGTTAAACTGAAAATTATCGGTTCTGGCGTGGGTGGTATCACTGAAACAGATGCGACTTTAGCGGCTGCTTCTGATGCTATCATTCTTGGTTTCAACGTTCGTGCTGATGCTTCTGCTCGTCGTATTATCGAACAAGAAAGTGTTGATTTACGTTACTACTCCGTTATCTATAGCTTGATTGATGAAATTAAATCAGCAATGAGCGGTATGTTAGAGCCTGAATACAAACAAGAAATCATGGGTCTTGCTGAGGTTCGTGATGTGTTTAAATCACCTAAATTCGGCGCTATCGCGGGTTGTATGGTGGTTGAAGGTAATATCAAACGTAACAATCCTATTCGCGTATTACGTGATAACGTGGTTATTTACGAAGGTGAGCTTGAATCACTGCGTCGCTTTAAAGATGACGTCAACGAAGTCCGTAATGGTATGGAATGTGGTATCGGTGTGAAAAACTACAACGATGTCCGTGTTGGCGATATGATTGAAGTGTTCCAAGTTATCGAAATTAAACGTTCTATCGATTAATCGAGTACGTCTGATTTAAAAAGGAAGGGAGCTTAATGGCTCCCTTCTTATTCCTCTCTTTATGCTATTCCCCCTTTATTCTTTTCTGTATTTTTCAATATAAGCGAAATAGATTGGCTTTCAGTAATTTATGTCATTAAAAGAACAGGGTAAGATAACGCTAAAGAGCAGATTTATTGCTAAAGAGAAAAAAAGCGTAAAGCGGTTGTGAAACGTGACTTTATGTATACTCTTTAGATATCATCGATTTTAAAATTGGATCAATAATGACAATAGAGTGATAACGACATTGTCAGGGAGAGATAAAATGGCAAGAGATTTTAGCCGTGCTCAGCGTGTTTCTCAGGAAATGCAAAAAGAAATCGCCATCATTTTACAGCGCGAAGTAAAAGATCCTCGTATTGGAATGGCCACCGTATCCGGTGTTGAAATTTCACGTGATCTGGCTTACGCCAAAGTATTTGTCACCTTTTTAAACCTCTCAGCAGGTGAAGAAAGCGATGAAGAAATGGTAGAAAATGGCTTAAAAGCCCTTAACGAAGCAGCAGGCTTTATTCGCTCTTTATTAGGTAAAGCGATGCGCTTACGTGTTGTTCCTGAGCTAACATTTGCTTATGACAATTCATTAGTTGAAGGTATGCGTATGTCTAACCTTGTGTCAAATGTTGTCAAAGATGATGAAAAACGCCGTCATAAAGAGGAAGAGTAATGGGGCGTCGTCGTAAAGGGCGTGAGATTAACGGCGTATTATTGCTTGATAAGCCTCAAGATATTTCATCGAATGACGCTTTGCAAAAAGTACGCCGCATGTTTAATGCAAGTAAAGCGGGGCATACCGGCGCTTTAGATCCTTTAGCGACAGGTATGCTTCCTATCTGTTTAGGTGAAGCGACAAAGTTTTCACAGTTTTTATTGGATTCAGATAAACGCTATCGAGTGATTGCCAAATTAGGTGAAAGAACAGATACCTCTGATGCTCATGGACAAGTGATCCAGCAACGACCGGTACAGTTTAACCAGCAAGCGCTCGATGCTGCGTTAGAGAGTTTTCGTGGTGAAACATTGCAAATTCCTTCAATGTATTCAGCCCTTAAGCATCAAGGTAAACCACTTTATGAATATGCAAGACAAGGTATTGAAGTTGAGCGAGAAGCAAGACCCATTACCGTGTATGAATTGCAATTTATTCGCTGGGAAGACGATGAATTAGAACTAGAAATTCATTGTTCTAAAGGTACTTATATTCGCACTATCATTGATGATCTGGGTGAGAAATTAAACTGTGGTGCCCATGTGATTTTCTTACGTCGTTTAGAAGTCGCAGATTATCCGAAAGAGCGTATGGTGACGCTTGAGCAATTGCGCGCAATTATTGATGATGCTCAGCAACAAGATGAGTCACCATTTCCTGCGTTAGATGCCTTATTATTGCCTATGGATACTGCGGTTGCACATTTCCCTGTGGTGCATTTAACCGCCATTATGGCGGGTTACTTAAAACTGGGGCAACCGGTTCGGGTAAATCACACCTTGGATGAAGGGGAATGGGTCAGAGTCACCGAAGGCGATGAGAAAAAATTTATTGGCCTTGCGATCATCAAAGATGGTCTAGTTGCACCGAAAAGATTAGTCGTGGATTATCAGGCACTCAATAACCCTGAATAGCAATTCTTGCGCTAAGTGTGTTTGAAGCGTAGAATAATGCGGCTATCTGTTTAGGTGGCTGAGTTGGATAGCTGAATTAGAGATTGGCTATCTGAAAATTTTACTTTTATTGGAGTTTTATTATGTCTCTAAGTACTGAAGCGAAAGCAAAGATCGTTGCTGAATTCGGTCGTGATGCTAACGATACTGGCTCAAGCGAAGTTCAGATCGCACTGCTGACTGCAGAAATCAACCACCTGCAAGGTCACTTTTCAGAGCACAAAAAAGATCACCACAGCCGTCGTGGTCTGCTGCGTAAAGTTTCCAGCCGTCGTAATCTGCTGGACTACCTGAAACGTAAAGATGTAGCTCGTTATACTGCACTGATTGAACGTTTAGGTCTGCGTCGCTAATCAAGTGAGTTTCAGTGAAAAGGGGCCAGTAGGCCCCTTTTCTACTAGAAAGTGCTATTTTTAAGAAAGTACTATTTCAAAAATGAGTCGTTATGTTTTAATGTGGTGATGGTTATTTAGTCTCTCTAGTTGCGACAATTCGCGCGGCTAATGAAAGTGTTTAAACGTGGTTAAGTTAAATATTTCCATTAGTCGCGAGGGGACGTAGCGGAGAAAAGATTATTCATCGTCGCTAAATATCATGCGACAATAAGATAAAGGATATTATTTTGCTGAATCCTACAGTTCGTAAATTTCAATACGGTCAACATACCGTTACGTTAGAAACGGGCATGATGGCTCGCCAAGCAACGGCTTCTGTAATGGTTGACATGGACGGCACTGCTGTTTTTGTTACCGTTGTTGCTAAGAAAAAAGTGAAAGAAGGACAAGACTTCTTCCCACTCACCGTTAACTATCAAGAGCGTTCATACGCAGCTGGCCGTATTCCAGGAAGTTTCTTCCGTCGTGAAGGTCGTCCTGGCGAAGGTGAAACTTTAATCGCGCGTCTTATCGACCGCCCTTTACGCCCACTATTCCCAGAAGGGTTCTTAAACGAAATCCAAGTAGTTGCGACTGTGGTTTCTGTTAATCCACAAGTTAACCCAGATATCGTTGCTATGATTGGTGCTTCTGCAGCACTGTCATTATCAGGTGTACCTTTCAATGGTCCTATCGGTGGTGCTCGTGTTGGCTTTATTGATGGTCAATATGTGCTGAACCCAACCGTTGATGAACTGAAAATCAGTAAATTAGACTTAGTGGTTGCAGGTACTGCGGGTGCGGTACTGATGGTTGAATCAGAAGCTGATTTATTATCAGAAGAACAAATGTTAGGTGCAGTGGTATTTGGTCATGAACAACAACAAGTTGTGATTGAAAATATCAATGCATTAGTTGCCGAAGTCGGTAAAGAAAAATGGGATTGGGCACCAGAGCCTATTAACCAATCTTTACATGATCGTATTGCTCAATTAGCACAAACTCGTATTGGTGATGCGTATCGTATTACTGAAAAACAAGAGCGTTATGAGCAAATCGATGCTATTCGTGATGAAGTGATCAGCACATTATTAGCAGAAGATGAGTCTTTAGACGAAGGCGAAATCATTGAAATTTTCTCTGGTTTAGAGAAGAAAATTGTTCGTGCTCGTGTATTAGCGGGTGAACCTCGTATCGATGGTCGTGAAAAAGACATGGTACGTGCTTTAGATATTCGTACAGGTTTATTACCACGTACACATGGCTCTGCGCTATTTACTCGTGGCGAAACTCAAGCATTAGTAACAGCTACTTTAGGTACTGCACGTGATGCACAAACCATTGATGACATCATGGGTGAGCATACCGATACCTTCTTACTGCACTACAACTTCCCTCCATATTCTGTCGGTGAAACAGGTATGATGGGTTCGCCAAAACGTCGTGAGATTGGTCATGGTCGTTTAGCAAAACGTGGTGTATTAGCCGTTATGCCAACGATTGAAGAATTCCCATACACAGTACGTGTAGTGTCTGAAATTACAGAATCCAATGGTTCATCTTCAATGGCATCTGTTTGTGGTGCTTCTTTAGCACTGATGGATGCTGGTGTACCAATTAAAGAATCTGTTGCTGGTATTGCAATGGGTCTGGTAAAAGAAGGTGAAAACTTCGTTGTTCTTTCTGATATTTTAGGTGATGAAGACCATTTAGGTGATATGGACTTTAAAGTTGCGGGTAGCCGTAACGGAGTCAGTGCATTACAAATGGATATCAAAATCGAAGGTATCACTCGTGAAATTATGCAAGTTGCGTTAAATCAAGCGAAAAGTGCACGTCTGCATATTTTAGGGGTAATGGAAAGTGCAATTAGCCAGCCGCGTGCAGAAATTTCTGAGTTTGCACCACGTATTCACACTATCAAAATCAATGCTGATAAGATCAAAGATGTTATCGGTAAGGGTGGTTCGGTTATCCGTGCATTAACGGAAGAAACTGGGACCACTATCGAAATCGAAGATGATGGTACAGTGAAAATTGCAGCTACTAGTGGCGAACAAGCAAAACAAGCTATCGCTCGTATCGAAGAGATCACGGCAGAAGTTGAAGTTGGCCGTATCTATAACGGTAAAGTAACACGTATCGTTGATTTCGGTGCATTTGTTGCTATCGGTGGTGGTAAAGAAGGTCTGGTGCATATTTCTCAAATCGCAGACAAACGCGTTGAGAAAGTAAGTGATTACCTGACTATGGGTCAAGAAGTTCCAGTGAAAGTACTGGAAATTGACCGCCAAGGCCGTATCCGCTTAAGCATGAAAGAGGCTCAAGCAACCCAGCAGGAAGCAACTGAAACTTCTTCTGAAGATCCTGCAAATTAATGATATTCTACTACCGATATCTAGACATAGGTATCGGTAGAGACTTATTATGATTGACAAGTAGGACGTCATAAAACGCTTTTTGTTGAAAGAGTCTGACTTTGGGAGTGAGAAATGAAAACATTTCTGCGCGGTTGTTCTATTGCTGTTTTCATCTTTATTTCCGGGTGCAGCACTAGTCCAGAATGGCGTAAGAATGCTATTTTTGCTACTCCACTACAGCCTTCTTTACAACAAGAAGTGATATTGGCTCGTATAGAACAAATTCTGGCGAGCCGTTCATTAACCGAAGATGAATATGCACAGCTTTTATATGAGCGTGGTGTGCTGTATGATAGTCTCGGTTTAAGAGCATTGGCGCGCAATGATTTTTCAATGGCGCTGTCAATGAGACCAGATATGCTAGAAATTTTTAATTTTCTAGGTATCTATTTTACGCAAGCAGCGAATTATGATGCTGCTTATGAAGCGTTTGATTCTGTTTTAGAGCTTGATCCAACTTACAATAATGCGCGTTTTAATCGTGGTATCGCTTTATACTATGGTGGCCGATTGAAATTGGCGCAGGATGATCTGCAGGCGTTTTATCAGGTCGATCCAAATGATCCCATTCGTTCGCTTTGGTTATATCTTGTTGAAAAAGAGATAGACTCTGATTCTGCTAAAAAACAGCTGAAACAGCGATACCTACAGGCGAATAAAACGGGACAATGGGGATGGAATATAGTTGAGTTTTATTTAGGTGACATTAGTGAAAAAACATTAATGGAAAGGCTAAATGAGACGTCAACCGATAACACTTCGCTCGCTGAGCATCTTAGTGAAACTAACTTCTATTTAGGTAAATATTACCTAAGTCTGGGGGACATGGATAGCGCTGAAGCGTTATTCAAGCTGACGGTTGCCAACAACGCACATAACTTTGTTGAGCACCGCTACGCATTGTTGGAATTAGCACTGTTAGGCCAACAAGAAGACCTAGCGGAATCGGACCAGCAATAGCTGACGAACATTTCTTTGATCAGTTTGAAAGCCATCATCTGCATAGGATGAGGGCTTGTTTGTTCGTTTAATAATATAATTTGAGCCAGTTCACATTTTAGATGATAAAGACCGACAAACCATGCGGTATGTTATGTCAACTGGCCGCCATAATGAATGAGGCACAGTGACATGACTACTGAAACCGATATGACTTTTGCTGATCTAGGTTTATCAGCACCTATTTTGACTGCACTGAATGATTTAGGCTACGAGAAGCCTTCTCCAATTCAGCAACAATGTATTCCTTTCCTTTTAGATGGCAATGATGTTCTAGGTATGGCACAAACCGGTAGTGGTAAAACCGCTGCGTTTAGCTTACCGTTATTACACAATCTAGATGAATCATTAAAAGCACCACAAATTTTAGTGTTAGCACCAACCCGTGAACTTGCGGTTCAGGTTGCCGAAGCCATTGAAGATTTTTCTAAACATTTACCAAAAGTGAATGTCGTTGCTCTGTATGGCGGTCAACGCTATGACGTTCAACTACGTGCATTACGCCAAGGGCCACAAGTTGTTGTGGGTACACCGGGTCGTTTATTAGATCACTTAAACCGTGGCACCTTAGATTTATCTAAACTAAAAGGTTTAGTATTAGATGAAGCTGATGAAATGTTACGTATGGGCTTTATTGAAGATGTTGAGAATATCTTAAGTAAGATCCCAGCAGAGCACCAGACCGCATTATTCTCTGCGACGATGCCAGAAGCTATCCGTCGTATTACACGTCGCTTTATGAATGATCCAAAAGAAGTACGTATTCAAAGCAGTGTAACTACACGCCCAGATATTAGCCAAAGCTATTGGATGACTTATGGTGCACGTAAAAATGAAGCATTAATCCGTTTCTTAGAAGCAGAAGATTTCGATGCAGCTATTATTTTCGTTCGTACAAAAAATGCGACCTTAGAAGTAGCAGAAACCTTAGAGCGTAATGGCTATAACAGTGCGGCATTGAATGGTGACATGAATCAGTCTCTGCGTGAGCAAACATTAGAGCGTCTGAAAAACGGCCGTTTAGATATCCTTATCGCAACGGATGTTGCTGCGCGTGGTCTGGATGTTGACCGTATCAGTTTGGTTGTCAACTATGATATCCCTATGGATTCAGAGTCTTATGTACACCGTATTGGCCGTACTGGCCGTGCAGGTCGTGCGGGTCGTGCAATTCTATTTGTTGATAATCGTGAGCGCCGTTTACTGCGCAATATCGAGCGCACGATGAAGATGTCTATTCCTGAAGTTGAGTTACCAAACGCAGAGCTGATTAGTCAGCGTCGTCAGGAAAAATTTGCTCAGCAAATCGCTCAACAGTTAGAAACAAGTAACCTTGACCAATATCGTGCATTGTTACCAAAATTAGCGCCACAAGGTGAAGAAGCGTTAGATATGGAAACATTGGCGGCAGTATTACTGAAAATGGCTCAAGGTGAGCGTGCACTTATTCTGCCACCTGATCCAGTACGTCGTCCTCGTCGTGAATTTAACGATCGTGACGATCGCCGTAACGATCGCGAACGTTCTCCACGTCGTGAGCGCCGTGATGCGGGTGAAATGGATCTCTATCGTATTGAAGTAGGTCGTGATGATGGGGTTGAGGTTCGTCATATTGTTGGTGCTATTGCCAACGAAGGCGATATCAGTAGCCGTTATATTGGTAATATCAAATTATATGGCTCTCACTCAACCATTGAGTTACCAAAAGGGATGCCAGGCGATTTATTAAGCCACTTCACTCGTACTCGCATTATGAATAAACCATTGAATATGCAGTTAGTGGGTGATGCACAACCTTACCGTGAGCGCCGTAATAGCAGCCGTCGTGATGGTCAGCCACAAGGTGGTCGTCGCTTTAGTAAAGGCGATCAACCACCACGCCGTGGTAATGGTGAGCGTGGTAACTTCCGTGGTCGCGGTAATAACGAAAACGCACCACGTCGTCGTAGTAGCTCTCATAATCAATAAGAGTATAATTCACTCAGTATTCAATTGAGTTAATGATATAAATTGAAAAACCAGTCAACGAAAATTGGCTGGTTTTTTCTATATAGAGTAGAAATAAATAATTACTCTATTGGGTACATTTTATTGGCATATTCCAAGAGTGCATTATTGCTTTTGCGGATACATATAGATGCATTTATCCCACTTTTTTTACATTCTTTTAGTTTTAAACTTAATTCAAGAGAAAATAAAATGTAATCCCAACGTTTTATATATTCTTGATATTTTTGACTCCCATTTTCAGCAATCCATTTTGCATATTCTTTGGCTTTGTTTAAATCTTGAGGAACACCTTTGTTACCATGTAAATAGATAGAAAAAAGATTTTCACAAGCAATAATTACTTTGTTTCCTTTTATTCGACATGCTTTGTCATAGTATTTAATTGCTTTGCTTATATCTTTTTCAACACCATAACCATTTTCAAAAATAACGGCTTGATAGAATAAAGCTGCTCCATGTTTAGGGTTCAATGCTAATGTTTTTTTTAAGAAATTACGTGATAATTCGCACTGGTTTTTATCACTTTCATGAGTAATTTTATATTTTAAATTAGTACAACCAACAAAGAAAATGGAAGCAATAAGATAGCTATCATTAGAATTGTTATTTTTTTTAGCCTTGTCAATAAGAGGATAAACAAGCTCTTTATTTTCAGGATAAGGTGTAATCAAAGGTAATTGAGGATCATACTGTAACTCTAATTTGTTATATCCTGAGCTTAACATTTTATCTGTGATAATAGGGTATTCATCACCGATTGAGGAATTACTAATAATTAATAAACCAAAAAATAATATATTAAATATTTTCATTATATTATCTCAATAGATTTGGTATTAATAAAACTGTACTTTCAATTGAATTTATAAATTGATTTATTGGGATGGACTCACTATTTCCTAAAGAAGAAAAACTAGCCATCTCATTGATAATATTGTTCATTAATTGTTGAGAAATTTTATTATTATCAGTATTAGGTTTCTGATGCAATAAAACATCAGTAATCAATGTTCTATTTCCATTATCCCAGTTTACAAAGGATTCTAATTGATGAAAATTATTATTTAAGTCATAGAAATGGCTTTTAGTTATATTAAGTTCTATATAATTAATACCAGCTTTATCTAGCGAATAAAGTTCATCTTTTTGTGTTATTCTATCTGAATTTTTCTCTTTCATAATGTTCTCCTATCTATAATATTTAAAAATTAATTTTACATTAGACTAAAATTAAACTTTTAATTTGTCTACTTATAATTTTAATTACCATAATTAACTATTAAAAATAATATGTGAAGTTTTTAAATTTTATAGTACTAAATAAAAAGTATTATATAAATAAGTTGGTAATAGCTAAAAATGAAGTCATAATAAAATAATTTACAGTAAAGCCGAACAATGTTTAGGTATTAAACCTGTTTATACTCATTATATTTTCTAGAAAACAATATCAGCAGATTTTTAATAAGTATTTAGACACTTATTTGTAAATGGTTAAATACTGATTTTATATAGATTTATGATTTATTGATTAATTCAATCACCTCTGCATCCATAAGTGGTGTGAGTTTTGCACTAATAACGATTTTTTTGTATTTATTATTCAATCCACCGGCAATGACTTCATTGAATAATCGAATTTCTACTTGGGATAATCCATCTTCGGTACGTTCTAAAGGATGAATTACCACATTTCTTTTTCGACAAAAAAAAGATAATGGGTTAATACCTATTTGAGTAAGTGCTGTTCGTATCGCTTCAATAGCAGGGTAAAAATCGCCAATTAACATTCGGCTATGAGTAAAATGACGTTCTACAGAAAATTCTTTTTTGGTGTGAAGATCACGAACTTCGATGCGATTAATATAAACTTTAATATAAATGGGTTCCATCTAGCTCATTCCTTTTTACTGATTAAATTAAGCCAATCGCTTCTTTTAAGGGTTTAAGGTAACGTCGACTGACTGGAATTTGTTTATTATTATGTAAAATAAGTTCTGCTTGTCCATTATCACCAAATACAATTTCATTGACATAATCCATATTCACTAAATATTGACGATGGCAACGTACCAGCGGGGTGCGTGTTTCTAAAGTACGTAATGTAAGCTCAGTAAAACCTTCTTGCCCTTGATTATTGGTGACATAGACACCGCTTAATCGTGATGTAGCAAACACGGCCTCATCGATTGGCATTAGCCAAATACGGCTATGCCCAGTACAAGGAATGCACTTTAAGCGTTCTTCTGGTGGTAATAATAAATCAATATTTTGTTTATTGCCTTGGCGTAAACGACTTAATGTTTTGGCTAAACGCTCTTGCTCTAATGGTTTGAGCAAATAATCAAAAGCGTGCTCTTCGAATGCTTGAATAGCATATTCTTCAAATGCCGTTAGAAAGACAATATAAGGGCGATGTTCAGGATCAAGCATTGAGACCATTTCTAAGCCAGTAATACGTGGCATTTGAATATCAAGAAAAACCACATCAGGTTTTTTACGATGTATTTCTCCTATCGCCTCAATAGCATTACTGCATTCACCAATAATATGAATATCTTTTTCTTCTTCGAGTAAACAACGTAAATTTTCACGAGCAAGCGGCTCATCATCAACGATTAATATATTCATTGTTATGCTGCGTTATCCATATTTTTTTCTAAGGGTAAACAGATTTTTATTTTGGTATAGTTATCAGGCTGACACTCCACAAGTACACCATATAGATCACCATAGCGTAATTTAATCCGCTTATCGACAAGTCTCATTCCTAAACCGAGCTGATGTGATGCGCCTTGCGAATGATAAAGCCCTGCATTATCACTAATTTCGATCACTATTAAGTGGTCTTCTTGATGCGCTCTAATTGTAATCTTTCCGATGCCTAATAACTGTGATGTTCCATGTTTAATTGCATTCTCAACCATAGGCTGAAGCGAAAATGCAGGAAGGCGCGCAGTGGCTAAATGTTCAGGTATCTGAATATCTATCTGTAAACTTTCTTGAAAGCGCGCTTTTTCAATTTGTAAATAAGCCGTGACGTGTTCAATTTCATCACTGAGTGTCACTATCGCTTCGGGTCTTTTTAAATTCTTACGGAAAAAAGCCGACAGAAATTGCACTAACTGTTTTGCTTGATCACTATCACGACGAATAACGGCTTGTAATGTATTTAATGCATTAAATAAAAAGTGGGGATTGACTTGTGCGTGTAGTAATTTAATTTCTGATTCTAATAGTGATTGTTTATTTCTTTCGTATTGTCCGGCAAGAATTTGTGCTGATAATAGACTGGCGATCCCTTCTCCTAAGGTTCTATTAATGGAGCTAAATAAGCGATTCTTTGCTTCATAGAGTTTTATGGTGCCAATAACGCGATTATTTTCTCCTCGTAAAGGAATAACCAGTGTCGAGCCTAATTTACAATGTGGAGAAAGGGTACATCGATAAGGTGTCTCATTGCCGTCCGCATACACGACTTCGTTATTATTAATGGCTTGTTTGGATTGTTCTGAGGAAATCGGTGTACCTAGCAAATGATGATCAGCGCCAATACCAATAAAAGCGAGTAGTTTATCTCTATCCGTAATGGCGACAGCACTGACTTTTAATTCTTGGTAGATAACTTTTGCAACACGAGTACTATTATCTTGGTTAAAGCCTTTACGTAAAATACCTTCAGTGCAAACCGCAATTTTTAATGCTTGAGCGGAGAAAGCACTGGTATATTTTTCAAAAATGGCACGTCTATCTTGTAATATCCTAATAAACATCGCAGCACCTATTGTATTTGCTACAATCATAGGAGCGGCAATATTTTTTACTAAAGAAAGTGCTTCATCAAAAGGACGAGCGAGTAATAAAATAATACTCATCTGTATTATTTCGGCAAAAAAGGTGACGGTAGCCGCTGTCCAAGGATTAAATATGCGGTGCATTTGTCCATGTTTTACATAATAACGATGAACTAATCCACCAATTAATCCTTCTGCGATAGTGGATACCATACAACTTAACGCTGTCATTCCGCCAAGGGAATAGCGGTGTAAGCCACCCGTGAAGCCAACGAGAAAGCCTACATACGGGCCACCTAATAATCCACCTAATACGGAGCCAATAGCACGGGTATTAGCAATAGAGTCATTAATATGCAATCCAAAATAGGTGCCCATAATGCAGAAAATGGAGAAAATCACATAGCACATTAATTTATGTGGAAGTTTGATAGTCACTTGTAAAAGAGGCGTAAATAGCGGCGTTTTGCTGAGAAACCACGCAATAATGAGATAAACGCACATTTGCTGTAATAACAGCAAAATTAAATCAAATTCGTACATAAGTTGTGTGTACCACTTTCTGTGTTTATTTAATAAATTAAAAAAAACGTAGATAAAATGAGGCTATTCATGGAGTAATAAAATTTGGTATAAGAATAACTTAATCGCACTATCAAAGAAAATCTTCCTCTGAGTCAGTGATCTAGCGCACAAAATTCTTAAAGAAATAGCCAGTTATTGTGTAAGATAACGCTATCAGTGAGTGTTCTACTTCACTATTAAGGTCTAATCGTTATATGAAAAAAAGAGCCATCTATCTTATTTTATTAATGCTAATACTTATTGCATTAGCCGTTCTTTTCCGCGCGCATAATCAATATTTATTACTGCAAGGTGAAGTGGATGCACCTGAAGTTATTGTGGCCTCTAAAGCCAAAGGACGTGTTATAGAGCGTCATATTGAGCGGGGTGATGATGTTAAAGCGGGGCAATTGATGATCACCTTAGATAGCCCGGAACTCAATGCTCAAGTGGCGGCACTGGAAGCGGCAAAAGCCCAAGCTCAAGCTCAATTAGATCTCTCTATTCACGGTACAAGAGAAGAAAGCATTCGCAATTTACAAGCGATCTTATCTCAGGCGCAAGCACAAGCCACCAATGCAACGAAAGATTACCAACGTCTTAGTGCGGTCGCCAATAAAGGTTATGTCTCTGCCAATGAGCTTGATAGTGCTCGTAGTCGTCGAGATGTTGCCGTGCAGCAAGCCAAAGCAGCACAAGCTGAATTAGATGAAGCGAAAAACGGTGATCGTATTGAATTACGTGAGAAATACCGAGCCGCACTACAACAAGCAGAGCAGCAATTAATTGAGCTGAAAGTTCAGCAACAAGATTTACAGGTAAAAGCGCCGGTTGACGGCGAAGTGGGGCCTATTCCTGCGGAAGTGGGTCAGCTTTTTAATGCCAATAGCCCATTAGCTACGTTAATTCGTCTCCCTGAAGCCTATTTTGTATATAACTTGCGTGAAGATATTTTAGCCGATATCCGCAAAGGCGATCGCATCACAATCACTGTTCCTGCGTTAGGCAATAAAGAAGTGGAAGCAGAAGTTCGCTATATTGCTCCTATGGGAGATTACGCAACGAAAAGAGCGACGCGTGCAACAGGAGATTTCGACTTAAAAACCTTTGAAGTTCGACTGTATCCAACGGCACAAATTGAAGGACTACGTCCTGGTATGAGCGCATTATGGCGTTGGGATAAGTAAGGGCGAATAATGAGAGTAAAGGCAGCTTGGCGTGGTTTTAATAGCGCATTCTCACGAGAAACCCATATGGCAGTGCGAAGCCCAGTGTTCCACTGGCTAAGCTGGCTGTTTCCATTAATGTTATTCACATTAATTAGTGCTAACTTTTCAGAAGGTACTTTGCTGAATTTGCCAGTTTCCGTTATCAATAATGATAATAGTCCACTATCAAAAACGTTGATCCGAGATTTAAATGCAGGCTCTCATGCAAAATTAAGTGCACTAGATACAAATCCGCGAACCGCCTTAGAGCAGTTAGGAAGTGCAAAAGATTACGCTATTTTAATGATCCCCCGCCATTTTGAAAAAGATGTATTAGCAGGTAAACAGCCGACAACCCGAATGTATTACAATGGGTTGTATTATGCTGCGGGTAGCTATGCTATACAGGATTTTAGCGGGTTAATTGCTGAGCTTAATGCTCAATATCGCACTGTTTTAGCGCAAGAGATGAATAAGCCGGTGCCGCCTTTAGCCAAAGTAACACTCTCTTATGACAGCCTGTTTAATGCCAGTGGTAGTTATATCTACTATCAACAATTTGCTGCAACCATCCATATGCTGCAACTCTTTGTTGTCACCTGCACTATTTACTCCTTATCACGGGGTAATATGCTATTAAACCTAAAACCTTTCACTTTTGCCCTGATAGGTAAATTAGCACCTTATACGCTGTTTTTCTTAACATTATTAATGATTGAGTTAGCGGCTTTAGTGCATTTTTCAGGGGCAAAAGTCAATGGTAATCCGCTTTATA
Source organism: Proteus sp. G2674 (assembly GCF_009915195.1). Lineage (NCBI taxonomy): Bacteria > Pseudomonadati > Pseudomonadota > Gammaproteobacteria > Enterobacterales > Morganellaceae > Proteus > Proteus sp. G2674. The sequence continues at coordinate 82,150 of NZ_JAABLS010000010.1, read as the reverse complement.
TGATATTGGTGGGGTTCTTTTATATCATCGCGGCACAAAGTATTGGGTTGCTGTTGTTTACATTTACCAATAGTGCGATAACCGCATACAGTATGATAGGTATGCTAGTGAGTATCGCCTTAGCTTTTTCAGGGATGGCAGTGCCTGAACTGTCGATGATATTACCTGCTCGAATCATTTCTAATCTAGAGCCGTTAACGCACGCCTTAAATGCTATGTTTGATATCTTCTTAAGGGAAGTTTCGTTACAAGGTATTCTTTATGTGTGCACGCTTTTGTTGATTTATCCTTTTGCGATTGCGCTTTTAGTTCGCAAACGCATCTTTAAAAGATTGGAATTACAGGTAGGTGTCGTATGATGCAGATGTATTTCCAAACATTTAAGCGTGTTTTATTAGGCATGTTAGAAAAACCGATGTGGATGTTATTATTGGTTTCTCTTTGCATTATGAGTTTAGTCTACGCTAAACCTGTATTGTGGGATCTGCCTGTGGCGGTGATCAATCAAGATCATAGCCCCGCCAGTTATGCCCTTATCCGCTCATTAGATGCCACACCTAAATTAAGCTTAAAGGGATATGATAATTTAGATGAAGCTCGTCATGACATGATCATGCGTGAACTGTTTGCCATTATTATCATTCCAACAGATTTTGAAAAAAAACTGCTTAATGGCAAAAATGTTACCGTTCCTGTGTATGGAGATGCGACCAACCGCCTTGCTAGTGGACAAATTCAGCAAGAATTAATGCAGGCGTATCAGCAATTATTAGATAACTATAACGGCCGTATCTTACAAAATGCGGGTTTTAGTGCGACACAGTCAAAAATATTATTAAAACCGATCCAAAGTGAAACTATCGCCATGTATAACCCTGGGGTCAGTTTTGCCGCCATTATTTTCCCAGGCTTGTTAGTGATGTTATTGCAACACTCATTATTAATTGCTTGTGTACGAGTGAGTATCGCCGTCAGAGGAACGCCAAAAGGGAAGCCTCCGTTAGCGGTATATTTAGGTGCGCTATCTGCACTTATACCTATTTGGCTCTTTTTATCTTCGGTGTTCTTTGCACTATGGCCGTGGGTATTAGGCTATCGTCAAGAAGCACCCCTCTATCAAATTTGGATGTTGACCTTCCCATTCTTATTAGCGGTATTAGGATTAGGTAAGTTGATCACCGAATGCTTGCGCAGTGTTGAGATGATTTACTTAACATTGGCATTTGTGACGACACCGGTATTCTATATTTCGGGAACTATTTGGCCATTACAAGCTATGCCAGATTGGGTATTGGCAATATCCTCTGCATTACCTTCTACATGGGCTGTAAATGCTATGGCCGGAATTAACCAGATGGGATTATCATTCCAAAGCATCCTAGGGGATATCGTGATGATGCTGGTTTTAGGCGTGATATATACCATTTTGGGGGTGTTAGTGGGGATGTTGCGCAATGGTGAGTTAAGGAAAATTACTCATCAATTTAAGCACTGGGTGAGACATTATAATAAGTCAAATAGATAGTCCCAATGTGGGTAACAAATCAATAGTGGGATAACGACGGTGTTTTCCCACTTTAATTTATGCGATTTACGTTACCAAGAATGAACAAAAATATTCTTTATTCAACTAATTCTAAACCAGCCAGTTTACGCCAATAACCATTACAATCATGATGATGGATGGTGTTAATAGGGTGTGCGCCTTGTTCATTTTGGCGAAATTGTTTTAAGGTAGTAAAAACTTCATCAGACTGCGGTGAAAGACGGACGATATCGACTAAACCTGCCATTGAGGTTAAATCATTACCTAAATTGTAACAGTAGCCACTTTGCGTTTGAATACCATTTAAAACAAACACCTGTTGGTTTTCTTGTGATAATACCTGACGGCCTTGTGGGTATTTTTGACAGCAGGTTTCACAATCATCTTTAGCACGATTTTCCGAGCGAGCAGTAAAACAACGCGCTGAATAAGCCAAAGGAAGATGACCATAAGCGAATACTTCTACTTCAAATTTATCTCTAATCGCTAATTCTTCACATTGAATTAAAAGATTATTTAACCACTCACGAGACAGCTCAACCGGCATACACCAACGTATCATGCCTTGTTTCTGTAATAAACGTAGTGCATAAGCGTTATAGCAGTTTAATCCATGGCCTGCTACAAAAGGTAAATGACGCTCATAAAGCATATTGATCACACCAAAATCATGAGCCTCAACTAAAAATTCACCGTTATCCACCAGCTTTGCTATCTCTTTTAGTTCAGAAGGCGCTTGTAGTAGTGCTAAGGTAGAAAGGATCACTTGTTTACCACTTTTAGCCACTTCTTTGGCCAGATTAATCCAATCTTGTGGTTTAGTCTCACGGCGCTTACTACAGACTGTTTCGCCTAAGTAGATAATATCAGCATCGCTCTGTTTTGCTTGCTGATAAAATGTCTCAAGTGTTTCTTTTTGCCAATAATAAAGTACAGAGCCTAATGCGTATTTCATATTATTATCCCTTATTATTGCCATTTCCGGTGGTAAGCACCTAATGTTGTTTGTGTTCCTTCAGATATTTTTCCTAATGCACTCATCCAACGCGGTTGGGTTTTAAAACCTTGAGGATCTTTTTTACATTGGTCAATAGCTGCACGCCATACTCTTGCAACTTCAGTAACATACGCGGGGCTACGTTGGCGACCTTCAATTTTGACAGAGGCAATATTCATAGCCATAAGTTCAGGTAGTAGCGCTAGCGTATTTAAGCTGGTTGGCTCTTCTAAGGCGTGATAGCAGTGTTTATCAACAAAATAACGTCCTTTACATAAAGTAGGATACCCTGCATTTTCATCAGGAGCATAACGGTCTATTAAGACATCATTGAGGCGAGACTCCATACCTTGTGGTGTTTGCTGCCAACGGACAAAACGAGCTGGGGAACAGGCTCCGACAGTATTAGGCGATTCACCAGTTAGATAAGAGGAAAGATAACAGCGTCCTTCAGCCATGATGCACAAACTACCAAAGGCAAAGACTTCTAAAGGAACAGGACTACTTTGAGCCAATTGTTTGACTTGATGAATAGAAAGAACGCGTGGTAGTACAATACGTGCAACATCAAAATTGCGTTGATAAAATGCGATTGCCTGAGTATTAGTGGCCGACGCCTGTACCGATACATGACGCTCTATCTGTGGATAGCGTTCAGCTGCGTACTCTAGCATAGCAATATCGGCCAAAATTAATGCATCGGCACCTAAATGAGCCGCCATATCAATGGCTTTTTGCCAACGTTCAAATCCATCAGGATGAGCAAAAGTATTAATGGCAATATGCAGTTTTCGCTGGTGGCGATGTACGTAATTGACGGCTTCTTGCAATTTCTTTTCTGTGAAGTTTAAGCCAGCAAAATGGCGAGCATTGGTGTCATCTTTTAAGCCGATATAAACGGCATCTGCACCATTATCAACAGCGGCTTTTAATGCGGGTAAGTTACCTGCTGGGCACAACAATTCCATCTTCACTTCCCTTTAGAGATTAAAAATGATCAGAAATTGTAATAAGCAGGATAAAAAAAGGTTTTGATTTAGGGCAGAGAATATTGAGTTTTACTTAAGTAAAATTAAATAACTCAAAATATGAACAACCGATTAACGGAATATTGATGTAGGATCGCAGAATCGCTATCTATATCTGGCACAATAGCCGCAATTAAATGTTAAGGAGTCCGAAAGTGTTTAATAAAATTCGCACCCGCCTAGTTAAAGATGGCCCTCGTTTCTTGCGTTACCCTTTGCAAATCACGCCATTTGCTTTGCAACGTGATATTTTAGAACAGTTTTTAAGTTGGCAATTCCGCGAAGCATTAGCTGAGGGGGATTTACACTTCTTAGAAGATAAATGGCTAAAGGTAGAAATTAAAGATTTACATTTGCAGTGGTTTATCAGTGTTTGTGATGATAAATTAATCGTAAGCCGTTCTGAAAAAGAAGATGTAAGTTTTAGTGGTAATGCTAACGATCTTATTTTAATTGCCGCGCGTAAAGAAGATCCGGACACCTTGTTTTTTCAACGACGCTTACAAATTGAGGGCGATACAGAACTTGGGTTATATGTTAAGAACCTAATGGATGCAATTGAGTTAGACTCTATGCCATCTGTGTTGCGTTTTGGTTTACTACAATTGGCTGATTTTGTGAAAAGTGGCCTTCAAGATGAAGTTGAAGACACCGCACACAGCCATGAACTGAGCTCAACTTCATGCTAATACGTGTTGAAATTCCTGTTGATATTCCTGCTATTGATGATCTTTTACGCCAATCATTTCCAACAGGCGCAGAAGCCGATTTAGTTGGTCACTTACGTGAAGAGGGATTATTAACCTTAGGTATGGTGGCAATCAATGACGAAGGCCGGATTATTGGTTATATCGGTTTTACGCCTGTAGATATTGAGGGAAAAGATTGCCAATGGGTAGGACTTGCGCCATTAGCTGTGGCGCCACAATACCGTGGTCAGGGCATCGGTCGTCAATTGATTAATGAAGGGCTTGATAGCCTTAATGAGTTTGGTTATGGCGCTGTTGTGGTATTAGGTGAGCCAACTTATTATCAAAAATCAGGTTTTATACCGGCAAAATCACAAGGCTTGCATTGCAAATGGCCGAATACAGAAGAAGCATTTCAATTTTATGCTTTAGATAATGGCAATGTTGATGATATTCACGGCTTAGTGAACTTTTCGCCGTTATTTGATGAGGTTTGATAATCGCATCTTTTCATTATGCTAAATACTGTGCAACGTCTGAAGGCTGATCAATGATCAGCTTTTCTTTTTGTATTTTTTTTAACTGTTTTAAACGATATTCAAGTTGAGACGCTTGTTGCCTATCGCCAACTTGGCAATGAAACTCCAATGATAATGGGCCTTTCCCTCTTAGTGCTTTCGCGCCAGTTCCATTTTGATGCTGATTAAATCGTCGCTCAACATCCGTTGTTATTCCGGTATAAAGAGAGCCAAGACGATTTCTGACAATATAGATTGACCATTGAGTATCAGCCATCTTTTTTCCTTTTTGTGCTACTTATGATTTTAATAAACAAAATTTCTTAATTTCTAACGGTAGTTATTAACACACCACTAAGTTTCAAATCTTGTAATTATATCAACACGTTGTGAAAAATTTATGACATAAAAAACGTTTTTCTAAAAAAATATATTCAATTATTTTGAAAAAGAACAGCAATAATTGCTAATTTTAAAGTTAAATTAAAATGCATAATATGATCCACATCACAGAGACACACTCCGCGATAGATAACAAATTTAGAATTTAATTGGAGTTCATCATGAAAAAATCTACATTAATCGCTGCAACATTAGCTTTAAGTGCTATTTCATTCGGTTCAATCGCTGCTGACAGCGTAGCAACTAGCCATACCTCTACTGGTGAGTATATCACAATTACAGGTAACGATACTTTAGATGGCTTAACAACTAAAATTGCACAAATCGCAAAAGATGAAGGCGCAACTGGTTATAAAGTTATCGGTGCTACAGGTGACGATTATCTGACTGTAAATGCGGAAATTTATCGTTAATTTATAATTATTCTCGATAAGTTACCTGCACAAAGAGACACGCGGTAAGACGCTTGTTTTGGTGATATAATTATCACCTAAACAGCGTCTCTTTTAGTTTCTATGCAGGTAAATTATGTCTACGCCAGACTCGATCAAAATAATTAAACAATATATAGCCAGTCACCATGTGTTTACCTTATGTACAACTCGTGCATTAGGGGATATTTGGTGCGCGAATTGTTTCTATTGGTTCGATGAAAGCAACATGCGACTTGTTTTTCTCTCAGAAAAACATACACGACACGCACATATGATGCAGGAAAATTTATTTGTTGCGGGCAGTATTAGTACTCAAGAGGTTTCTGTCGCCAATCTGCAAGGCGTTCAATTCACCGGTACAGTGTCTTTATTAACCGCTAATGACGACATCAGAGCAAGAAAACAGTATTGCTTACGTTTCCCTGTGGCGCTAGCCGCCATCCATGTGCCTTTATGGCAATTACAATTGCAAGAAATTAAAATGGTGAATAATCAGCTAGGCTTTGGTACTAAGCTCTTTTGGCAACGTCACTAAGTTACTGCTTATTGCCAAAAGTAGTAATTTTTTTGCTCCCAACCTTTTAAAGACATACATGAGGTATAGAATGTTTTTCTATCTTCTTGATTAATATCTGCTACATAGCTTTCTGTCATCGGAACACGTTCTGTATAGGTCTTTTTATCCCCACAACGCTCTTTGTCGTCTTTACGGCAAGTTTTTTCTACATCACGATAAACGGTGTGCTGTAGTACCTCTTTACGAATAGGGTAACGTGTATTCGCATCCAAATCACAAATTAACTTTGCTTCTTGTAATGTGTAATCGGGTACCCCTTTAGGCTCCCATTTACTACTACACCCAGTTATTAAAACGATTGAAATTAAAGGTAAAAAAACAAATTTCATATTAAATATTGTCATAAAAAGAAGAATTAAGAATACTAATCATAAAACAAAACTAATCACTTTGACTATTGTTTTTGAAAATGATTCGCATTTGATAACGGAGGTGACTAAATAGGAGCGCTTTATAATAGTGAAGTGATCCCCAGTAGTGAGGTGATTTATCACTGGGGATCATGGGATATTACTCAAATAATGAAAGATTTTTTTCTATCTCTGCATCTATTTCAGTATGTTGGAGATGTTTAACACCAAGTTTCTTTTTCAATTCACTGCCTAGCTTCACGAGTTGATCTCGATTGGCTTTCGATTGCTTCTTACCCCATTTTTTTAAATGGTAGTTCAGTTCATGATCTTCAGAAAAGCTTACATATTTATTATCACTTAAAGGCATATATCCTCCAGTTAATTCAATGTGTATTACTTCAATTTATGGATCACCTGATTACTACTACCGCGCCACAGTAATGCGGGATCATAAAGTTCTTGTACGAACTTGCCGTCAATCAGTACATTAATATAGCTAACGACTTCTTGTTGCTCTGGGGTTAAGTCAGCCAATAAATAGCCTGTCCAAACCCAAATATCTTTCTCAGGGCATTGCGTTTTAACACGTTTTACCAATTTTAATATAGCAGAAAGATTTTGGGGGTGCAGGGGATCACCACCGGAAAGTGATAGTCCTTGTCGTTTAATACGAGTGTCTTGTAAATCAGCAATGATCTGATCTTCCACTTCTTGGGTAAACGGCTTGCCAGATGTTAGTGACCAAGTTGATTTATTATAGCAACCACGACATTGGTGTACGCACCCTGCAACAAACAGGGTGCAACGTGTTCCTGGGCCATTGACAACATCAACAGGGTAATATTGATGGTAATTCACAGTATTAACCTAACTGACCATTAGCCAGATGTTTAACTCGACGTTTAACTTCTTCTTGTTTACCGGCATTAAATGGACGCGAATCAGGACTGCCTAAATAGCCACATACACGGCGTATCACCGAGACTCTTGCAGGGTTGTGATTACCGCATCGAGGGCAGGTAAAACCTTTACTGGTACAAGAAAATTCGCCGGTATAACCACAGTCATAACATTCATCAATAGGGGTGTTTGTGCCGTAGTAAGGGACACGGGTGTAGCTATAATCCCAAACGTCTTCTAATGCTTTTAGGTTATGTTGTAAGTTTGGATATTCGCCATAGCATATGAAACCACCATTGGCTAATGGCGGGTAAGGGGCTTCAAAATCCAACTTATCATATGGATTCACTTTTTTCTCTACATCTAAGTGGAAACTGTTGGTGTAATAACCTTTATCAGTCACCCCCGGTATAATACCAAATTCCGCTGCATCTAAACGGCAAAAACGGTCACATAAGTTTTCACTAGGTGTACTGTAAAGACTAAAACCATAGCCTGTTTCTGCTTTCCATTGATCTGTCGCTTCACGTAAACGCTGAATAATTGCTATTGCTTTAGCTCTCAATGTTTCATCATCAAAGACATGTTTTTGCGTACCAAATAAGGCATTAATCGTTTCATGAACACCGATATAACCTAATGAAATAGAGGCTCGGCCATGTTTAAAAATTTCAGCAACACTGTCATCCGCTTTTAAACGTACGCCACAAGCACCTTCCATATAAAGAATAGGGGCAACACGTGCTTTGACGTTTTCTAAACGAGCAATTCGGGTCATTAAGGCTTTTTTAGCCAATTCAAGACGTTTATCAAGCAGCGACCAGAATGCGGCTTCATCTCCTTTGGCCTCAATAGCAATACGTGGTAAGTTTAAACTGATCACCCCTAGATTATTGCGCCCTTCGTGGAGCATCTCGCCATTTTCTTCATAGACGCCTAAGAAGCTACGACAACCCATTGGGGTTTTAAACGAGCCGGTTACTTTTACCACTTGATCGTAATTTAAAATATCAGGGTACATCCGCTTGCTTGCACATTCTAAAGCAAGTTGTTTGATATCGTAGTTAGGATCACCAAATTTATGGTTTAAGCCATCTTTAATAGCAAAAACCAGTTTGGGGAAAACCGCCGTTTTGCGGTTTTTACCTAAACCCGCCATGCGATTTTCAAGGATTGAGCGTTGAATTAAACGTGCTTCTTTTGATGTGCCTAGGCCAAAGCCAAAGGTCACAAAAGGCGTTTGACCATTAGCCGTATGTAGAGTGTTAACTTCATATTCTAAAGATTGAAAAGCGTCATAACACTCTTTTTCTGTACGTGCGTTGGCGTAAGCTTCTTTATCCGCTATTTGCCATTCTTGCGCCACTTTATAGTGTTTGTCGTAACTGGCTTTGACAAAAGGTGCAAGGACTTCATCAATACGGTTGATTGTCGTGCCACCATAAATATGACTAGCGACTTGAGCAATGATCTGTGCAGTCACCGCAGTGGCTGTTGAAATGGATTTTGGCTGTTCTATTTCTGCATTACCCATCTTGAAACCGTTGGTTAACATACCATTGAGATCAATCAGCATGCAGTTAAACATAGGGAAAAAGGGTGAGTAATCGAGATCATGATAATGAATTTCACCGCGCTCATGAGCGAGTACCACATCTCTTGGCAGGATATGTAATTTTGCGTAATGTTTAGCCACAATTCCCGCAAGTAAATCGCGTTGGGTTGGGATAACTTTACTGTCTTTATTCGCATTCTCGTGCAAGATAGAGACATCACTCTGTTCGATAAGACCGCGGATTTCCTGAGTTAATCGTCCTCGTTGCTCACGAGCAACATCTCGGTCATGACGGTATTCAATATAAGCTCTGGCAATATCTTTGTGCTCGCCAGCCATCAGCTGATTTTCAACGGCGTCTTGGATCTCACGGATATCGACATTCGAACGTCCTGCGAGAGATTGTGAAACAGATTGAGCGACAAACTCACAATAATCATCATCAGTGATCTGACAAGCTTCGGCTGCTCTTTTGATAGCATCGCTGATGCGGGTTTGGTCAAAAGAGACTTTACATCCGTCTCGTTTTATCACTATGGTTTTCACAATCTGGCTCCTTAACTATTTATCCACAGGCTCTAATCCCATAAAAACAGGTGATGGCGTAGCATTGAGACGAATTGTGGATAAGGTGTGTATAATTACTATATGTTGTATCTGTGTATTTATTAAAGCACAATATATAGTAATTGGAAGCGAAATAATCTTGAGTAAAACTGATCTAAATCAAGGTATTTTTGCTACATCAGGCTTGGAGAGGGCTTGGCTGAATTGTAAATCTGAGATAAAAATGGCAGTAATAAATGATTGCTCATTTATTGAGAATATAAAAAAAGCAAAGTGCTCATAAAGAGTACTTTGCTTCTTTGATATGACAGGTAGAAAAATAAATTAGCGGATCGCGATAACTTCGATTTCTACTTTGGCATCTTTCGGTAAACGAGCAACTTCAACACAAGAGCGTGCTGGGAATGCTGCATTATGCTCTTTAAAGAAAGCTTCATAAGCTGCATTAATAGTACCGAAATCATTTAAATCTTTTACGAAAACAGTCGTTTTAATGATATTAGCAACGGTTAGACCTGCTTTTTCAATAATTGCTTTGACGTTTTCTAAAGATTGACGTGCTTGCTCTGCCGCATTGTCAGACACAAACTCACCCGTAGCAGGATCAACAGGTAATTGGCCTGATGTGATCACTAAATTACCTAAATCAACACCTTGTACATAAGGGCCGATTGCTGCAGGGGCTTTTTCGGTATTAATTTCGTAAGACATGTAGAACTCCTGTTTTTATAAGATTCATGCTAACGCTTGATTAGCTCAGCGCTATTATAGCCAGCGCAGAAGACGAGCAATATGATAGATATCAGGCTTTATCATAAAGTCTATAGGTATAAAAAGAAAATAATCCTAACGCTTTCTCGCCTTTTTATACGATATTTAACCCATCTAAATCTCCCATTTATAGCAATTTTTTTTCTAAGATAGTGCTTATTAGCTATTTCTATTTTTTCATAAAAAGGGATCAACGCGATTGAGAGGGGATTATTCTATTTTTAGGGTAGGTGTTTACTATCTGCCCTATCAAGCAGGGCAGATAGCCAATAAGAAATCAACGAATAACGGCGTGGCGCTCAAATTCTTTTTCGCAATATTTGCAGGTTAATACTACGTCAGACGCGAATTTTTTCACGCGAAAGCTACTTTGTACTGGCTCATTATGGCTAATACAGTTGCTATTAGGGCAGGGTACAACATCTTCGAGTAATTCAGGTAAACTTAGTGCCATTTTATTGACGACTTGGTAGTCATCAATAATATTAACCGTCGCTTGAGGGGCATACATTGCTAAGCGATTTGCTTGCTCTGCGGTTAAAAAGACATTTTCAATTTTGATTAAATCTTTTTTACCTAGGTTTTCAGAAGGAAGATTAAAACCTACCGTTATTCTTTCGTCTGTTTCGGTTAAACGAAATAGAGATAGGATCTTAAAGCCCACCTGCGCTGGAATATGATCAATAACAGTCCCACGTTTGATAGCTTCAACTTTTAGTTTGTGATCATGAGTCATGGTGTGCTCCTTATTAAAGAACTAAGTTTTTATTTAGAACTAAGGCAAGTAGTGCCTGACGCGCGTAAATACCATTACCTGCTTGTTGGAAATAGTAAGCATAAGGGGTGTTATCAACATCGGTGGTAATTTCATCGATACGTGGCAGGGGGTGTAATATCTTAAGATTATCTTTTACATTCACCAGATCAGCACTAGTTAAGATAAATTGGGCTTTGACATTGGCATATTCAGAAGGATCAAGGCGCTCTTTTTGTACCCGAGTCATATACAGGATATCCAGCTCTGACATCACTTCATCTACAGTTTCATGCTGACTATATTCAACACCATGCTCTTCGAGTAAATGCAAGATATGCTCTGGCATGGCCAGCACTTTTGGGGCAATAAAATAGAGGTGATTTCCTGTAAATTTGGCTAATGCTTGGGCTAGTGAGTGTACTGTGCGACCATATTTTAAATCACCTACCATCGCGATATTGAGGTTATCTAATCGGCCTTGTGTTTCTTTAATGGTAAACAAGTCTAGTAACGTTTGGCTAGGGTGTTGGTTGGCACCGTCCCCAGCATTAATAACGGGGATATCCCCAGCAAATTCAGAGGCCAAACGTGCCGCACCTTCTTGAGGATGACGAATAACAATGGCATCAGCATAAGTACGTAGTACAGAAATAGTATCAGCTAAGGTTTCCCCTTTTTTACCTAAAGAGGTGTTACTACCATCTGCAAAGCCAACCACAGATGCCCCTAAACGGTGGATTGCTGTTTCAAAAGATAAGCGAGTGCGGGTGGAGGCTTCAAAAAAACAACTGGCAATCACTTTGTCTTTTAACAATTGGCTATTGGGGTGCTGTTTTAATTTGTCAGCAACATGGAGAACAGACTCCAGATCGTCTCGGTTCAGATCATTGATGGAGATAATATGCTTATGATAGAGCGGATTAGTCATTAGAGTTCTCCTTTGATGATACGATAAATGGTGCGATATGTGTTTTTCTACAGACCAAAAAAAACCCCTCAATGAGAGGGGTTTTAAAAAATAGCTTTTTGGAAAAAAGAGAGCGCTTACGACCGGTTAGGGTACGTAATGTGACAACAACTTGGCATTGGCGCTGTTTCATCTTTCCTCCTGACAAATTGTGGCGCATTATACGCATCTTAATCTTACACGCAAGCGTTTGCTTTTAATTTTTTGCAAAAAAAATTTTTTTAATTTAAAAATCAATTAGCTTAAAGAAAAGGCAAAAAAGACCGTTTGTTTAATCATTAAAAAACGGTGCTTTTGCATGAATATGTATTTTTAAAAAGGATTTGCTAAGGTCGCCACCATAACCGCTTTAATCGTGTGTAGACGATTTTCTGCTTCATCAAATACAATACTGTGTTTTGATTCAAAAACCTCGTTAGTGACTTCAAAACCACCATATAAGCCAAATTCTTCCGCTAATGCTTGCCCCATTGTTGTTTCTTCATCATGAAAAGCCGGTAAACAATGCAGGAATTTAACGTCTGGATTACCCGTTAGTTTTATTACATCCATATTAACCTGATAAGGTTTGAGTAACGTAATACGCTCTTTCCAAACTTCTTTTGGCTCTCCCATAGATACCCACACATCCGTGTAGAGAAAATCGGCGTTTTTAACGCCTTCTGCGACATTTTCAGTTAAGGTAATTTTCCCCCCATTTTGCTGAGCGATATTTTGGCATTCAGCGACTAATTCTGCTTGTGGCCAACACGCTTTTGGTGCGACTAGGCGTAAATCCATTCCTGTTAAGGCAGCAGCTTCGAGTAGGGTATTGCCCATATTGTTACGTGCATCACCAAGATAAGCAAAAATGGTTTCTGATAATGGTTTTGTTTGATGTTCAGTAATAGTGAGCAAATCCGCTAATAATTGTGTGGGGTGAAACTCATCGGTTAATCCATTCCAAACCGGTACATCAGCATATTTTGCCAGCATTTCTACTGTTTTTTGGCCATAACCACGATATTGAATACCATCATACATACGTCCTAACACGCGAGCGGTATCTTTTATCGATTCTTTATGACCGATTTGGCTTCCTCCGCCGAGATAGGTCACATTCGCACCTTGATCAAAGGCGGCCACTTCAAAGGCACAACGGGTACGGGTGGAATCTTTTTCAAAAATCAGTGCAATATTTTTTCCTGTGAGATACTGCTGTTCATGGCCTGATTTTTTTGCTTGTTTGAGTTCTAATGATAAAGCCAGTAATTGTTGTATTTCTGCTGATGAGAAGTCGAGTAAACGTAAAAATGATCTTTGGTAGAAAGGGTTCATAGATAAGTATCCTATAATTGAATTTATATTCAATTTAATACAATAAATATTCATCATCAACCCTTAAACGTCACTTTTGAATGAAAAACTCTGCGATATGAGCCTTATTTAACTATGGAGTGTTTATTCCCCCTGTGGGAGAATAACCAAGATATCTTTCAGACTATTGCGGAGCGGAATTATGGCGGACAGCAAAGAGCTAGCAGAACAACGTGAAGAAACACGTCTTATTATTGAAGAATTACTCGAAGATGGCAGTGATCCCGATGCACTGTACGCAATTGAACACCACATTTCATGTGAAAATTTTGAAACGTTAGAAAAAGCGGCTGTTGAAGTTTTTAAATTAGGTTATGAAGTCACCGAGCCTGAAGAAATTGAAATTGAATCAGGTGAGATCTTAGTCTGCTTTGATGCGGTTAGTGAAAGTGGTCTAAATGCTGAACTGATTGATGCGCAAGTAGAACAGTTAATGAATTTAGCGGAAAAAATGGGTGTCTATTACGACGGCTGGGGAACTTATTTTGAAGATCCCGACGCTGAGTACGATGACGAAGATGGCGAAAATGAAGATGACGAAAGCGAGTCTGATAAGTCATCACGCCTGCACTAATTGGCGCTATATGTTGTCCCAATGTACCAGTCTTTAGGTGCAAAAAAGAACACCCGCCACAAATTCTTTTTTGTGTCGGGTATTTTTTAAATGGCTAATCCATCATACCAAACTTACCATTGTCATAGTCATCAAAAGCTTGTAATAACTCTTGTTGTGTATTCATAACAAAAGGCCCTTGTCCTACTACTGGCTCATTAATGGGCTCACCCGTTAATATTAATACGATAGCGTCTCCCATGGAGACTAATGTTAGGGTATCACCGTGGGTATCTAATATTGCGATTTCATGTTGACGTACAATATCACTGTTATTGAGATGTATCGCACCTTTAACGACAAATAGCATCGCATTATGTCCCTCAGGGATAGCATAGTGTGAAGTACCCGCATGATTTAAGCGCACATCCCACAGGTTTAAAGGGGAATAGGTCATAGCAATACCAGATGTATTTGCGTAGTCACCGGCAATGACTCGGACATAGCCCTGTGCATTAGGTAATTGCACATGAGGAATATCTTGCGCTTTTAGTGCTTGATAACGGGGTTGTACCATTTTATACGCGCTTGGCAAATTAACCCACAGTTGTACGACTTCAAGCATACCTCCCTCTTTCGTCATTTTTTCAGAGTGATATTCTTTATGTAAAATACCTGAAGCGGCTGTCATCCACTGCACATCACCTTCAGCAATTGTACCGGCATGACCGGTAGAATCATGGTGAGACACTTCGCCTTGATAAGCTATAGTGACCGTTTCGAATCCACGGTGGGGATGAGTCCCAACACCACGCGCATTAGTAACAGGCTTAAATAATGTAGGCTCAGCATAATCCATTAATAAGAATGGGCTATATTGCTCTGCATTCTCTTTATAAGAGAATACTGTGCTCATAGAAAAGCCATTACCAACCCAATGTGGATTAGGTGCTGAATAAATTTGTTTTACCTGTCTCATTGTCATGATGTTTCTCCTGATTAAGGAAAGAAACCGCAATAACCCAGACACAGAAGGAGGTAATACAAGTTATCGCGATTTCTTAATGAGTATGATCATAAATTGTTCGCTCTATAAACAAAATAGGGGGAATTTGTTGATGGTATTCAAAAAAAATGAATGATCTTTTTAAGGTAAAAAAGTCAGAGATGATAAGTAGAAAAGCCTAACAGGAAAAATGATTTTAAAATTATTATTAATTATTTTCCAAAATAAAAACCACATTCTGCTTTATAAAAATAACTCAGAATGTAGTTTATTCATAAAACTATATATTATTTATTAGTATCGCCGCAACCGCCGATAATTTTAGAGATAGATACTGCTGGGTGTAATAAATAGTCGTAGTTACAATCTTTTTCTTTGTTGTAAACACTACCAGTACAACCAGTCATTACGGTAACAAAAGAAGCAATAAGTGCAATTTTGACAAAGTTTTTCATAAGAAATTCCTTTTTAATTTTAGAATGTTAAAAGCCACAGCATGACTTTCTGTGCATAAAGATATTAAATTATCTATAAATAGCAATATAAAAAATAGGAATTTTAAAATAGAACAGAAACTAAAAAATATTTTATTTAAGATGTGAAATATGATTATCTAGAGTTAAATGAGAAATAAATTAAACTTGTGTTTTTTTATTAAATTTAAGATAAATATTTAATGTGAAATAGATTGCTAATAATTTAAATATAGATTAATCATTAAAAATAGCTGTAAAATATCGCTCTTTTATACCATTAAGATAAATTCATTTTATATTGATAAGTGCTATTGTGAGATAACAAAAAACCCGCATTAAATATGCGGGCGTTTATATCTATACAGCATGTAGATACATGGTTATAAGAAATATCAAAGTGATTTCAGCATACGAATTTCACAGTCGCTGTGGCCTGTATTACCTAATGCTTTATCAATAAACTCAAAGCCTAATTTTTCATATAGACCAATTGCTGCTTTTAAAATATCAGTAGTTTCTAAGTAGCAGCGACTAAAGCCTTGTTGTTTACCAAACTCAAGAGATTGCTGAACAATTTTTTTCGCAATTCCTTTTCCTCGTAACTTAGAAGAGAGATACATTTTCTGTAATTCACAAGTCTCCCCATCGCCACCCGCAAGAGGTGCGACACCACCACCACCAACAATTTCGCCATCCATTTCTACCACCCAGTAAGCGCTGCGAGGTTGATGATAAACTTCGAATAAGGTATCTAAAATCGGATCAGCTACTGCAAATCCTTTATCCGCTGTTAAGCCATGCTCGGCGGAAACTTCTCGAATAACGCGTGCAATGCCGGCGTTATCTCTTTTTTCAATGGCTCTGATAATAATATTTTGTGTTGCATTAGGGTTTGCAGTCATAGTTGCACTCATCGTTTTACTTATTAGTAGAATATTTTTTGATAATGTATTGAGAGAGCACCGGAAAGGAACTTCTTCATTGAAAGTAGCACTGAGGGCCACTGAAAATATCTTAATTGATTAAATAGGATTGTAAACTGTTATGCCTGTTTATTTATATGATTAGGGTATTTGTTGGTAGAGATATATTTCAAATATCTATTTCATTAGAGCGAGAATAATAGAGAAAAGGCACTATAGAACACTATTTCACTGCAAAACGAGTCACAATATAGTGAAAAAATGTTTTATTTTTAGGTTTAGTGATAAACCTATATCTTAAGTAGTAACGATATTAGGTGTTAAAAATAAACTAAAACCCGCAATCAATGCGGGTTTTAGTATTAATGGTGCAATAACTTATAACGCAGCAATAGAGACTTTTTGGGCAATCAGCTTCTCTTTAGCATTTAAACAAGATGCTAAACGCTCACGCTCTTTGGCGACAACAGCCTCAGGTGCGCGATTAACAAAGCCTTCGTTTGATAATTTGCTGTCTAATGTAGTGATATCTTTCTCTACTTTTTCAAGCTCTTTATCTAAACGGGCAAGCTCTGCATCTTTATCAATAAAGCCGGCCATTGGGATCAACAGCTCTGCACCGCTCACCAGTTTAGTTACCGATAATGGTGCTTCTTCACCTTCCGCTAATGGGCGAATATCCGCTAAGCGACCCATTGCTTTTAAGAAACCAATGTTATCACTGACGCGACGTTTAGCCGTTTCATCCGCACCACGTAAAATAACATCCAGTGGTTTACCTGGCGCAATATTCATTTCTGCACGGATATTACGAACTGCGACGATAACCTCTTTGATCCATTCCAGATCGTTAAGTGCTTGCTCGTCGACTAGTGACGCATCAAATTCAGGGAAAGCTTGAAGCATGATGGTTTCGCCTTCAATGCCTTTCACCTCTTTAACGCGTTGCCAGATAGTTTCTGTAATAAATGGAATAATTGGATGAGCAAGACGTAACAGACCCTCTAATACTTCAATCAAGGTATGACGAGCAGCACGTTTTTGAGCATCATTACCTTTATGAACCGCCGGTTTTGATAACTCAAGATACCAGTCACAGAATTGGTTCCAAGTGAATTCGTATAAAATACCGGCAGCAATATCAAAGCGATAATTATCTAACGCTTCACGATAGGCTTTTATGGTGTTATTGAATTCAGCTAAGATCCAGCGATCAGCCAATGAGAATGTCATCTCACCACCTTGATAGCCACAGTCTTGATCTTCTGTATTCATCAGTACAAAACGACTGGCATTCCATAATTTGTTACAGAAATTACGGTAACCTGACAGACGTTTCATATCCCAGTTAATATCACGCCCTGTAGAAGCTAACGCCGCTAAAGTAAAGCGCAGAGCATCAGTACCATGTGCTTCAATACCTTCTGGGAACTCTTTTTTGGTGCGTTTAGCAATACGCTCAGCCATTTGTGGCTGCATCATATTACCAGTGCGTTTTTCTAACAGTTTATCTAATGTGATACCGTCAATCATATCTAAAGGATCAAGTACGTTACCTTTAGATTTTGACATTTTCTGACCTTCTTCATCACGGATAAGGCCTGTCATATAAACGGTTTTAAATGGAACCTGTGGTTTACCTTCATCATCTTTAATAAAGTGCATGGTCATCATGATCATGCGGGCAATCCAGAAGAAGATAATATCGAAACCGCTCACTAACACATTCGTTGGATGGAATGTTTTCAGTGCTTCGGTGTTTTCTGGCCAGCCTAAGGTTGAAAATGTCCACAGTGCAGAAGAGAACCACGTATCGAGTACGTCTTCATCTTGGCGTAATGCTACATCGGCAGCAATGTTATTTTCACGACGCACTTCTTCTTCGTCACGACCGACATAAACATTACCTTCGTTATCATACCAAGCCGGGATACGATGACCCCACCACAGTTGACGAGAAATACACCAATCTTGAATATCATTCATCCAAGAGAAGTACATGTTTTCGTACTGTTTAGGTACAAATTGAATATCGCCATTTTTAACCGCTTCTACCGCAGGTTTCGCTAAAGGTGCTGCACGGACATACCATTGGTCAGTTAATAAAGGTTCAATAACTACACCACCACGATCACCGTAAGGTACCGTTAAATCGTGAGGTTTGATCTCTTCTAATAATCCTAAACGTTCAAATTCAGCGACAATAGCTTTACGTGCTGCAAAACGTTCCATACCTTGGTAGGCTTCTGGGATCTCTGTGCTATATACATCAGATTCAACACCGTTAGTGTCTAATACTTCTGCGCTAACACGAATGTTGCCATCAAAATCCATGATATTAATCATCGGTAGTTGATGGCGACGACCTACTTCATAGTCATTAAAGTCATGGGCAGGGGTGATTTTTACACAACCGGTGCCTTTTTCCATATCCGCGTGTTCATCCGCTAAAATAGGAATACGACGGTTCATTAAAGGTAGAATAACCTCTTTACCAATCAGATCTTTATAACGTGGATCTTCTGGGTTAACCGCAACGCCAGTATCACCTAACAGTGTTTCAGGACGAGTCGTGGCAACAATCAGATAATCTTTACCCTCTGCCGTTTTAACGCCATCAGCTAATGGATAACGCAGATGCCACATTGAGCCTTTTACTTCGCGGTTTTCAACTTCGAGATCGGAAATGGCAGTGTGTAATTTAGGATCCCAGTTAACAAGACGTTTGCCACGATAGATAAGATCTTCTTTGTGTAAACGAACGAAGGCTTCTTTTACTGCTTTAGATAAACCTTCATCCATGGTAAAGCGTTCGCGATCCCAATCTACGGAGTTACCTAAACGGCGCATTTGGTTAGAGATATTACCGCCGGACTCTGCTTTCCACTCCCAAATTTTATCGATGAAAGCATCACGGCCATAATCATGGCGGTTTTTACCTTCTTCAGCAGCAATCTTACGCTCAACAACCATCTGTGTTGCGATACCTGCATGGTCAGTACCCGCTTGCCACAAGGTATTTTTACCCTGCATACGTTGATAGCGGATCATGGTGTCCATGATGGTTTGTTGGAAAGCATGACCCATGTGCAAGCTACCTGTCACATTAGGTGGTGGGATCACAATACAAAAGCTTTCTTTGGATGTATCACCATTGGCTTTAAAGTAGCCATTTTTTTCCCAATGTTGATACAGAGGTTGTTCAATCTCTGTCGGATTATAAGTTGTATCGAGCGATGGCTCTTTCGGTGCGGATTTATTTTCCATATTCTTTACGTATTCAATAGGTTGGCGGCGTAGCCATTGTCAAAGTAAAGCCGACGCTACGATAAATTTTATATCGTTCTCGCGCCAACTGTTTTAATTGTTCATCGATAGGTACGAAGTCTATCACTTCATGGAAAGCTGTGGCAAAGTCTGCAAATTGTGACTGCAAATTAATCAGGAGATCACGCGGGGCATTGCCCCGTTTGCCCGGCCAACATAATTCAACAGGCGCACCATAACGAGGCCCTTCACCTGCTAGGTTATGAGGCACAAATTGATGTGGCTCTCTTGCCCATAGTGCTTCATCCAACAATTCAGCTTGTGGCTGTGAATCACAGACGAGCAAAACCCGTTTGCCTAAACGCCAATGTTCTGCGGCAAGTTGACAAGCAAGCCACTCATGGGCTTGTAAATCTTGATGTATTGATGGATGTTCCATTAAATAAAACGTGGCGTTTTTCATGATATCCCGATAATAGAAGGGTATTGCATTGCAATACCCTTCTATGAGTCTGCTCTATTTACCTTAATAATTATGCGGTATTACTCGTCGCTATTCAAACCTGCGCGGTTTAATAAGAACTGCGACAGTAAAGATACTGGGCGACCCGTAGCACCTTTCGCTTTACCAGAGCGCCATGCCGTACCTGCGATATCTAAATGTGCCCAGTTATATTTGCTTGCAAAGCGCGCTAAGAAACAACCTGCGGTAATGGCTCCCCCTAAACGTCCACCCGTATTGGCAAGATCGGCAAAATTAGATTCAATTTGCTCATAGAACTCTTCTCCTAAAGGTAAACGCCATGCGCGATCGCCCGCTTGCTCTGAAGCATTCATTAATTCATGGGCTAATGGGTTATGGTTAGACATTAATCCACTATAATGATGACCTAATGCCACCATACAAGCCCCTGTTAATGTGGCGATATCAATAACTAACTCAGGCTCAAAGCGCTCAACGTAGGTTAATGTATCACACAGCACTAAGCGACCTTCAGCATCCGTATTTAATACCTCAACAGTCTGGCCTGACATAGTAGTAAGAATATCACCAGGACGATAGGCTTTACCACCCGGCATATTTTCACAGCCAGCCAATACACCGATGACATTAATAGGTAGTTGTAACTCAGCAACGACGCGCATCACACCATATACTGTTGCTGCACCACACATGTCGTATTTCATTTCATCCATGCCATCAGCAGGTTTAATTGAAATACCACCAGAATCAAAGGTGAGTCCTTTACCAACCAGTACAATTGGACGGGATTCAGGATCTTGATTACCTTTATATTCAATAATCGACATTAAAGATTCATTTTGTGAACCTTGACCGACCGCTAAATAGGCATTCATATTTAGCTCTTTCATCTGCTCTTCACCAATGACTCGGGTAGAGACATTCGCGGATGAGTCAGCGAGTTGGCGAGCTTGAGAGGCTAAGTATGCCGCATTACAGATATTAGGTGGCATATTAGCTAAATCTTTACAGGCTTTGATCCCTGATGCAATAGCTAAGCCGTGGGCAATAGCACGCTCACCGCTTGGTAATTCACGTCGAGTAGGGACATTAAAGACCATTTTACGCAATGGACGACGTAATTCGGTTTTATTACTTTTCAGTTGATCAAAGGTATAGAGGCAGTCTTTTGCAGTCTCAACCGCTTGACGTACTTTCCAGTAATTATTACGGCCTTTAACATGTAGCTCAGTCAGAAAACAAACTGCTTCCATTGACCCTGTTTCATTGAGCGTGTTAATTGTTTTCTGAATAATTTGTTTGTACTGACGTTCATCCAATTCACGCTCTTTACCACAACCAATCAGCAAAACGCGCTCAGAGAGAACATTTGGCACATGGTGCAGCAGCAATGACTGGCCGACTTTACCTTCCAGTTCACCACGGCGTAATAAGGCGCTGATGTAACCATCGCTGATTTTATCAAGTTGCTCCGCTATCGGAGATAAACGACGAGGCTCAAACACCCCCACGATAATACAAGCGCTGCGTTGTTTCTCTGGGCTGCCGCTTTTTACATTAAACTCCATGCGTTCTCCTGAATATTAAAGACAAAAACGGAAAGTATCGTTTAGAATAGTGATCCGCATTAATCTACCCCATAGAAAGTTTACTTTTTATGTTAAGCTAAATGCATTAATTGAACACAACTAATTTAGCTAACTTATAAGCTTGTTCTGATTGGGAACCTGTTTATAGCATGTTTTGATATCATTTGGGCTGCAAGAATGTCTAACTGAGATGCACAAATGATAGATATACAACGAAGTTAGCGATTTTCCTGCAAAAAGACAAGTTTTCACAGGCATAACTAGCGTGATTATAATTCGATATTTAGCTCGGGAAACCCTTAAAAGTCAGATAGCCATCTTATTTATCTTGATGCTTATCTTCTTTAGCCAAAAGCTGGTTGAAATTTTAGGGGCTGCTGTAGAAGGTAATATTCCTACAAACCTTGTGGTTTCTCTGCTGTGGCTGGGGATCCCCGAGATGGCACAGCTTATTCTACCATTAAGCCTTTTTCTTGGTCTTCTGATGACTTACAGCAAACTTTATGTTGAAAGTGAGATAACCGTCATGAATGCCTGTGGAATAGGTAAAAAAGCATTAGTGCAAGCAGCACTATTGTTGTCATTACTTACTAGCGTCTTGGCGGCAGGGAATGTGGTGTGGTTGATACCATGGTCGTCTGTACATCAAGAGCAAGTGCTGGAAGATGCAAAAGCCAATCCAAGCCTAGCGGCATTAATGGAAGGGCAATTTAAAATGTCCAGTGACCGTAATATGGTGCTTTATCTCGGTAGCGTAAAGGGCAACCAATTCCAAGATGTTTTCTTGGCTCAATTGCGTCCAACACAAAACCAACGCCCATCTGTTGTGGTGGCGGATAAAGGGTATACCAAAGAGCTACCAAACGGTAACCAAGTCGTGGTACTTAGCGAGGGTACGCGGTATGAAGGTACGGCGGTTCTACGCGATTTTCGTATTACGGATTTTACCGATTACCAAGCGGTGATAGGCCATCGAGAGTCTACTATTAGCCGTAATCGCGTCGAACAAAAAACCATGAATGAGTTGTGGCACTCAACAGAGCCTGAGTCTATCGCTGAATTTCATTGGCGTTTAACCTTAATTTTCTCTGTGGTGATCATGGCGTTAATGGTTGTGCCGTTAAGTGAAGTCAACCCACGTCAAGGGCGAGTGTTAAGTATGTTGCCGGCGATGTTGCTTTATTTGGTGTTTTTCCTATTACAAAGCTCCTTGCGTTCAAGCGGTGAAAAAGGAAAGGTTGACCCACTTATTGCTATGTGGACAGTGAATGGGATTTATTTTGCTTTAGCGCTGTTATTGAATGCGTGGGATACCTTACCAATGCGCAAACTACGTGCTCGCTTTAAGAAAGGAGTTGCCTGATGTTTGGTGTATTAGATAAATATATCGGGCGTACGATTTTGCAATCGATTTTGATGACGCTATTTTTACTGGTATCACTGTCTGGCATTATCAAATTCGTCGATCAGCTGCGCAAAGTAGGGCAAGGTGATTTTACGACCTTAGATGCGGGGATTTATGCGGTTTTAAATATCCTCAAAGATGTGCAAATCTTCTTTCCGATGGCGGCCTTATTAGGGGCTTTATTAGGATTAGGGGCATTAGCGACACGTAGTGAGCTGGTGGTGATGCAGGCATCGGGTTTTACTCGTTTGCAAATTGCCGGCTCCGTGATGAAAACCGCGATCCCATTAGTACTGTTAACGGTATTAATTGGCGAGTGGGGGGCACCGCAAGGTGAACAATATGCACGTAATTACCGTGCAGAAAAGATCATGGGTAACTCTTTAGTGTCCACTAACCGTGGAATGTGGGCTAAAGATGGTAATCAATTTATCTATATTAACCGTATTAAAAGCCAAAATGAGATGCAAGGCATTACGCTGTATAATTTCGATAATAATCGAAAACTTGAAACTGTGCGTTATGCATCCAGTGCCACTTATGATCCAGATAAAAAAGTGTGGTTACTAAAACAAGTTGAGCAATCTGATCTTACTTCGCCACAAAAAATTACGGGTAAAAAACAGGTATCTTTAGAGTGGCAGACTCGCTTAACACCTGAAAAACTGAGTGTTGTGGCATTAGATCCAGATGCCTTATCCATAAGTGGCTTATATCAATATGTAAAATACCTCAAACAGAGTGGGCAAGAATCAGCCAACTATGAGCTGAACTTCTGGAAAAAAATCTTTGCGCCTATTTCTGTTGCAGTGATGATGCTAATGGCGCTGTCATTTATTTTTGGCCCATTACGTACTGTACCTATGGGGCTGCGTGTGGTAACAGGAATAGCCTTTGGTTTTCTGTTCTATATTGTGAATGAAGTTTCAGGCCGATTAAGTTTGGTATATGGCATTCCTGCCGTAGTGGCCGCCTTAGTTCCTGGTATGCTCTTTTTAGTATTAAGTTTATGGTTATTAATGAGGCGTAATCGCTAAGTAGTATTAACGATTAACAATGCTTAAAGAAAAAGCGCCTTCAACAATCAAGGCGCTTTTTTTATAAGTTGATTATTTCGGTTAAAAACTTTGTGCTAAAGCACGCACAAGGGCATTTGTACCTCGAGTCACTTCACTAAACTTGGTGCCATTAGCTTTACGGGTGATGACAACAAAAACACCGATATTTAATTCAGGAATGGTTGCCATATAGGTATTAAAACCACCGCCACCACCGGTTTTTTGGTAAATAGCAGGCACACCATTGGCAGGCGCCATATAAACCCATCCTAAGCCAATGCCATCCGCTCGCCCTGCAACATCCATCCCTTCAATAGAAGATAGTCGTTGGCGTGGAAAATAAATAGACTGCTCTTTACTGGCCGTCGCTTTTCTCATCGTATTATTTGAGTTTAAAAAGCCTTGCATCCAACGTTGCATATCTGCAGGCGTAGAATAAACACCACCACTTCCGGCGGCGGCGATAGTCTCAGAACAAGGGCTGGGTCTATAACCAATTAATAATCGCTGACATTGTGTGCTATTTGGCGTTAACGTGGTATCACGCATTCCCGCAGGTTGTGTCACATACTGTTTTAATAGTTGAGGATAGTTTTTACCAGAGGCTTTCACTAATGCATCTGCTAATAAATCATAAGCCAGATTAGAATAAGAGGCAGATTGTCCCGCCGGTGTTGTTAAAGAGGCTTTTTTTAGCCAGTTCCAGCGATCGCCATGGGTTGGCCAAATAAAAACCGGTCTACCCCATTTTCCGCCGGGTTGTTCACGAGGAAAACCACTGGTATGGGTAGCTAAATGATAAAGACGAATAGGAGATTGATTGTTCACTAATGGAATATCGACACCATAATAACTATATTTTTGCAGAGGATCAGTAACCAACAACTTGCCATCATCTTGTAATTTTAACATCACTTCACTCGTCATTAATTTAGTAATAGAAGCAATACGTATTAATGAGTTCATTGACGGGGTTTGACGGCTATCGGGGCTTGTAGTACCAAAAGCACGATTAAGAGATTGCGTATTGTTAATCATGACAATCACCATCCCTTGAGGGTTACTCTTTTGATAAATCTGCTGAGCATACTTATCAAAAATCTCCCGACTATTATTCGCCTTTGGTGATAAGGTGGTTGGCCATTGTGACAATTCAGGCACATTATGTTGATTAAACTTAGCGGGTAACGTTGGCGTTACCGTTGCTCGTTGACTACAGGCATTGAGCGTAAGTAGTGCAACAGGAATGAGGAGATATTTTAGGAGATGTTTTTTCATTTTATGATCAACATAACGAGTAAGGTGAAAGAAAAGAGAACAAAATAAATCAGCCATAACATAAATGGATGATTGTTTTATCGCGTTACTTTTTGTTTTTATTTATCATTTTTAGTACAGCACCTAAAACAAGCCCAATAAAAATACCGGCCATGATCCAGCTAACAATACCCATACCATCCCCTTTATAGCAGATTTAAACCAAATTTTGATTATATTATCAGAAATAAGAATGTCTATCAGAGCAATAGTGGGTTAATGAAAAGTTGATGTAAAATAGGCTGAAGGACTTCTACAAAGAGATTTTTTGTGAAGGACATCATAAAAATCTTATTATTGGTTGTTTTTTGTACATAAAAAGGGTGGAAAAAACAGGAAAGTATTACAAAGGTGTTACAATCCCCCCTAAATTTTGCCT
The DNA here is from genome assembly GCF_009915195.1 of Proteus sp. G2674. Classification (NCBI taxonomy): domain Bacteria; kingdom Pseudomonadati; phylum Pseudomonadota; class Gammaproteobacteria; order Enterobacterales; family Morganellaceae; genus Proteus; species Proteus sp. G2674. The sequence continues at coordinate 56,276 of NZ_JAABLS010000010.1, read as the reverse complement.
ATTTTTACTTTATTATTAGTTTTTCTTTATTATTCGGTTAATAGTTGTTTATCAAGTAAATGTTAATTAATGGATTTATATTCCTTAAATTGATTAGTTTTAGATTTTATATTCTAAATCTATATTTAAATTATCCATTTTTAAGGTTTTTGTAAAGATACTCACTCTGCGTGTTATACTTTGTAATACTTTAATTGTTGTGAAACATACAAATAAAACTTAATATAATCTCATCAAATCGACAGCTAAACACTAAATGCGAGTAAAGACGTATTAACAAAATTAACAAGGGAAAATGGTTAAAGAGAAATAAAACATAACAAGATGAAAGGAAAGCGAATAAATAAAAAGAGAGTAAAATATCGCCGTAATAAAATAATAATGAATTAATCATCAGTATAAATAAATCTATTTTAATAGAGGGCTTTTTATTTAAAGATAAGACTTTTATTTAACTAAGTATTATTATCTTAAAAAATAAAAATAGTTTAAATAACAGTAAGTAAATCAATAGATAGGCAAATAAAGCTATTTATTAACTATATAGTAAAGAAATAGTTAGAGGCTATCTATTTTAAATAACAATATATATTAAATATAACACTCTATTTAGAATAAAAATTCTTCCTTACACCAGGGAAGAAAAGGGCAGTGACATTAAAAAAATAACGATAGTCATAAAAATAAAATTAAGCCCTTAAATTGCAGTACCGTCGGATCAAAACACTAACCCAGTTTTGATCCTTTTTTTATATCTCGTTATATATAATTTAATATATCGATTTTATCTACTGCTCAGTTATAACGATGACAACAGAAGATAATCCATTATGCACAAATAAATGAAGTCAGTGTGCTAAGAGACTTAGGGATTGAGACTTGTTAAATTCAATGTTGCTTATCGATAGATGAATGTTACAAGTTTGCCCCATTCATAGAAGAACGATAAGATAAATGCACTTTTTTTCGCCAATCAAACTGAAAACCAACAATAATTGTTGCGAGGGTTCCTCACGCAAGTATAATGAACCTGTTTTCCAAACACACTTCAGTGCCGGAGTGGCGGAATTGGTAGACGCAGTTGATTCAAAATCAACCGCCTTCGGGTGTGCCGGTTCGAGTCCGGCCTTCGGCACCATAAGAACATCAATGGACGTCAACAGACGTCTTTTTTTGTATCTAAAATCCAGTGTTTGCAAGGTTCCTCTCGCATTTTAACTCTACCAACGTATACTCAACTCAACCGACATCAAGTTAATGATGTGGGTACATTTGCGGGTATATGCCGATTCGATAAAGTTTTGTACCCGCAATTCGGCTGCGAGGATAGTTAAAATGGCACTTTCCGATACTAAGGTTCGTTCTGTAAGATCAATGGTATTGTGAAGATTTATTTTGAATTGTATTAGAAAAAATGTGAGTAATATTTTTAATACACTAAGTGCAAAACAGTAATTAACTATTCTAAAACAAGTAATTAAAGATAAAATCTAAACCTTACCTAAGAGAGCTAGAATCTCTTAACTAACTTAATGACATCTGATGAGAATTCTTGTAAAATAATTCCCATTTCTTATTCTTATTAAATAGTAATAAATAAAATAAAATCAACATGTTAAATATAATTGATACTCTAACTAATGTTCTACAATCCGATGAAAGACTTGTAATTGATGGCAAACTTGCCAAGAATAAAATCGTTGAACTAGCATTGAATCTTGATCCTTCGTTACTGAAACTACTTTTGTCTGATGAGCAACTAAAAAGTTACTTCTTCCAAGATGTTTATGATATGTTGATTTTCGATAAAGTAGCGTTTCAACGGTTTGTTAACAATAAATCTTTTTTACCAGATAGTTACACTCAATTTAAAAACAAAATTGGGATAGCCTCAGATACGCATTACTTATCTGAAAGTAATGATGTTGTAATAGCATGGCCATATAAAGATTGCATTCTTGCAGGAGGTCAGACAAAGGAAGATCAAAAAAGAAATGAAATTTTTTGGAATGAAATACTTGCCCCTGAGCAAGTAGATACCCTATTAGCACCGAAGGTACTAATTAATTTTAAAAAATATGAAAAGAAAGCTCAATACACAGATTTCAATTTAGTCGGGGATGAAAATCTAATATTGAGAGGTAATAATCTCTTAGCATTACATTCTCTTAAAAATAAATTTCGTAACAAAGTTAAACTTATATATATCGATCCACCATATTTTTTTCATGCTCAGAAAAAAGAAGATACCTTCCAGTATAACTCTAATTTTAAACTTTCAACTTGGCTTACATTTATGAAAAACCGCCTCATAGTTGCAAAAGATTTATTGGCGGATGATGGTGCTATTTTTGTGCAAATTAGTGATGATGGTGTGGCAGAATTACACCTTTTAATGAAAGAAATTTTTAACACAGATCAAAATAATTTTATCAATAAAATTACAGTAAGAACTAAGTCTCCATCAGGTTTTGGTAGTGTAAATCCAGGTGTTTTTGAAACTGCTGAGTATATAATTGCATTTGCTAAAAATAAATCTAAATGGACTTATACCAGACAATATGTTCCTTGTTCCTATGATTCCAATTATAAATTTTACATTGACAATGTAGAAGATAATCCAGAAGAATGGATTATTACAGATGTTGCTGATTTTATAGCAAAGGAAAATGGATTTGATAATAAAAAGGAAGCTATTCAGGAATTAGGTGTTGCGAATTTTGATAATCTGATTGCTGATTTTTCAATTAAAAATGCACATAAAGTATTTAGATATACTGAAATAGGAAACAAAGCTGGGAAGTCGTTGGTTGAACTACGTGATTTAAGTAAAAAACAACCAAATAAAGTATTTAAATTTGAGAGGGAATCTCACTATGATGTTTATGTATTAAATGGTCGAGAAATAGCTTTCTATAATAAAAAAGTTCAAGTCTTAGATGGAAAGAAAACACCTGTAATTCAACTTTCAAATATTTGGAGCGATATTGCATATGAAGGAATTGCTAGTGAAGGTAAAGTTACTTTAAAGGGGGGAAAAAAGCCTGAAAAATTACTCAGAAGAATAATTGAAATGTCTACACAAGAAGGTGATTATGTTCTTGACTATCACTTGGGAAGCGGAACAACTACTGCTGCTGCTCATAAACTGAATAGGCGTTATATAGGTATAGAGCAACTCAATTATGGTTCTAATGATTGTCTTGTAAGAATGAATAACGTAGTCAATGGCGATACAACAGGTATTTCCAAAGAGGTTGGTTGGCAAAATGGTGGTTCTTTTGTTTACTGTGAATTAGCGGAATTGTCTTCAAAATATTCTAATCGAGTAGAACAAGCTCACAGTTCAGGTGAATTAATAGCTATTTGGAATGAATTAAAAGAAAGTTCAAACCTTTCCTATAAAATAGATCCTAAACAATTTGATAAAAATATTTCATTATTTAAAAATCTTTCTTTTGTAGATCAACAACGCTTTCTTATTGAAGCGATTGATAAGAATCAACTGTATGTTAATTATTCTGATATTGAAGATGAAAGTAATGCAATTTCAGAACTAGATAAAAAATTCAATAAACAGTTTTACGGAGCATAAAGACTATGGAAATGCTTCACGAGACTTTTAGCGCACTTAAAAGTGCTCTTGGTGAAAACGTTTTTTCTGAGCTTGTGCCAGACTATATCAAAGATAACTTAAATCCTAACTTTGAACTACGTCCATACCAAATGGAGGCATTTGGACGATTAGAGTTCTATCTTGATAAATACCAAAAAAGACCAAAAAATGGGCCAATAAATGTGTTATATCATATGGCGACTGGTTCTGGTAAAACATTGATTATGGCGGGTGAAATACTCACTCTTTATAAACGAGGATATCGTAATTTCCTTTTCTTTGTTAATAGCACCAACATCATTAAAAAAACGAAGGAAAATTTTTTAAAAAAAGGTTCATCGAAATATGTTTTTAACGACACCATTAATATTAATGGTGAACAAATCAATATAAAAGAAGTTGAAAACTTTGCTACAACTAACTCTAGTGATATAAATATTGTTTTTACCACAATTCAAAGTCTTCACGCTATAATTCTTAACCCAAAAGAAAATGCTCTTTCTATTGAAGACTTCGAAGATAACAAAGTAGTTTTGATTTCAGATGAAGCACATCATATAAATGCAGAAACAAAAAAGAAAAAAAGCAAAGAAGAGCAACATTCTGTTGATAGTTGGGAAAACACTATTAGAGGAATTTTTACAGCCAATAGCTCTAATATTATGTTGGAATTTACTGCTACAGCAGATATTGCCGATCCAAAAATAAAAGAAAAATATCAAGATGTTGTTCTTTTTGATTACCCTTTAAAGAACTTTAGGGAAGATCTTTATTCTAAAGAAGTCAAAGTATTACAATCAGATAGTGAACCATTCACCAGATCATTAAGAGCCATTATTTTAAGTCAATATAGACGTAAGGTTTTTGAGAAGCATCAAATTATTATTAAACCTGTTATTTTGTTTAAATCTAAAACAATCTCTGACAGCCAGGCTTTTCATAAAGAATTTCTAGAGAAAATAGAAATAATTGATCAAAATGATTTGGAGGCTATTAAGAATACTTCAATTGAAGGTGATGTGATTTACAAAGCTTTTCAATTTTTTGAAAAGAATAATATCAAGTTGGATTCATTGGCTTTAGAGTTGAAAGAAGACTTTTCTATTGAGAAAACGATTGAAGTAAATAGCAATAAAGGAGAATATTATCAAATAGAACTCAATTCATTAGAAGACTCTGATAATGAAATTCGAGGAATTTTTGCAGTTAATATGCTGAATGAAGGGTGGGACGTTCTTAACCTATTTGATATAGTTCGTCTATATGATACTCGTAATAAATGGGGTAAAACAGCAACGCAAGAAGCACAGTTGATTGGTCGTGGTGCTCGTTACTGTCCATTTAAAGTTGAAGATGAACAGCCTTTATATCAACGTAAATATGATATTTTAGATGATACAGTGGACGCTCACGAATTGAAAATTTGTGAAGAACTTTACTATCATTCTGCACATAACCCTGAATATATTAGTGACTTAAACATTGCTCTTCAAGAAATAGGCATTAAGCCTAAAACTCGAAAAGAATTACCATTAAGAGTAAAAGATAAGTTTAAGGAAACATCACTTTATAAGTCTGGTTTGATTTATGTAAACAGGCGTATTTCATACGACCGTTCTAAAGTTAAAGGTCTAGATAGTTCAATTATTAATACTAATTACTCTTATGCTATTAAAACCGAGCTCTCAAATGAGCTCATTATATTTGAAAATGCCACTGTTAAACATTTAAAAGTTAAACGGAAGCGTGTTAACTTAATTGATATGGGGAAGCAAGTTATAAGAAAGGCAATGGCTACCATTCCTACTTATAAATTTAATGAATTAAAGTTATTGTTTCCCAAATTAAAAACAACAGATGAATTTATTATTTCAAGCGATTATTTAGGCTCAATTTTGGTGGAGATTAGCGGTCGAGAAGATATATTAGAAAATATTCCGCAAATTGAAAAACTAAATTTGTGTAAAAAAGTCCTAAGTAAAATTTCTGAACAGTTAAAAGTTAACCGCATCGACTACGAAGGAACGAAAGAATTCATACCAAAAACTATCAATGAATTGTATAGTAAAGATAAAATATTAAATATTTCAAATGATGGTTTGACAGAGCAAGAATTTGGTATTGCTCAAAGTGAAACAACAAATGATAAACTGTTTTTGGACCTTTCTAAATGTGATTGGTTTGTTTTCAATGAAAATTATGGAACATCAGAAGAAAAGTATTTTGTAAGATACTTAAATACTATGATTGTTGATCTAAAATCAGTTTATGATGATGTTTATCTTTTTAGAAACGAAAAACATTTCAAACTTTATACGTTTGATGATGGCCGAGCTTTTGAACCTGATTTTCTTTTGCTCTTAACAAAACAAGAGCAAGAACTTGAATTGACTTATCAAGTATTTATTGAACCTAAAGGTGCTCATTTATTTGAAGGTGATGCCTGGAAGCAAAAATTTTTACGTGATTTAAAAGCGACACATAAAATAGAACAAGTTTGGAAAAGCAAGGAGTTTATAGTTTGGGGGCTACCATTTTACAACCATAAGTCTTCTAAATCAGATTTTATTCCGGAATTTGAAAAATTATTAAAATAGTAGAGTTTCACAAAAAATGTGTTAATTATAACCTCGATTGACATTTAATCTTAAAGATCAAGCTTATTTTTTAACACGTTATACGGTGCCTTACCAGCATGAGCTGAGTGGGAGCGATGACAATTATACAATACCTCCTATTCAGCTAATTTTTCATGTGAATCGATATCATCCTTATAATTGATTAATTGATAAAAATTCCGGCTTATCTGTTAATTGAGCGCTTACGAAACATTTGTAGAAGTCAGCCTCTAACACCATGCAATAAAAGAGTCTTTTGCAAAAAAGGTTGATATGGTCATTAGATTTTATATATCACAGTTTGTATTGTAATAACCGAGCCAAGATACAGTCTCTTCTTGATAAGAGAGTTGTAAATATTGAGTGATATTGATAAACACTTAACATCAACTCGCTAATTCTATAGCTTAAACACTTGCTCACGATGCCAATGGATAAATGTATCCTTCGGATGTTCTTTTGTGTTTTTAGGTAGGCCAATTACCTTATTTGAAAATTGCCAAAATAATTGCTCTACCATTTGATTACCATTCACACCGCTAGAAACTAATAATTTCATATTATCATCAATACTGATTGCGCCCATATCAAAGGCAGAGTGGTGTAATGCGCATAATGCCAACCCATTATTGATAGTACATGGGCCGCCGAATTGCTTCCATTTTATATGAGCGGCTTCTAGGCCAACCACGGCGCTATCATAACGTAGATTATAACCGCATATAGCACACTGATAATTGTAAGCACGTAAGATATTTTTTCTAAAAGTGGGATCTCGGTTTTGGCGAATTTCTTGTAGGGGAAAATCAAGGCGGTTAGCAATAACTTCTTGTACATTATCAGGGAAGTGTTCACTTAAAATCTGTTGTGCTAGCTTATTGATTAAACTTGGCTTTTTTATAAGAAGCTGATAGCTTTCTTGGTCAAATCCACCTAACACATTTTGCTGAATTAATTTATTTTTCGATGGTTGCTTATTATCTTTTGATAGATCGCTCTCTTTTGGTAGTTGCAACTCCCAAAAACCATCGCGAACTAATCGCCAGAAAGGCAGATTTGGATAATGCTCACGGCGAGATGGGCCAAAATTCATCAATAATTCTAATAACTGTTGATGAATTTCATTACCATAATTAAATAGTCGTGGATGGCCTTTGCGGTACTCGGAAAGCGCTAATAAGAGTAACAGTGGTTTATGGGGCGCTCTGTTATCACCTTTACGCCAGATCGTGATATTAGATATTTTCTGTTGTAGGATTTTTTGAGTATACATGGGTATTTTAGATAATAAGTGAATGGCTGAATGATAGCGAATGCGAAAGTTTATTAATATAGTCGCATAAAATCTTATTTTATAGAAGAAGCACAGAAACATGTTTAATTATTCATAGATGTTATAATAACATTGTTTTTTAATTTCTTTGCAACATCTTGATACTTAACGTAACAATAGTGATTTTAATGCCTCAAACATCTTCCTCACTCTATTAAATACAATATAAAAATAAAATGGTAAAACTTCCTCTAATCGCTAATTTTTTTTGATTTTACCATTAAAAATGGTTTTATCTTTATTTTAAAGATCCTAATAGGTAAATCTGTTTTATTATAGAATAACAACCATTCTTACATTTTGTACTATTTTTAGTCGTATTTAAAAAAAAAGCAAATAATAGACTCAAAATATCTATAAGTAAAAATAGCTAATTATTCTATTCTTTGAAATGCTTATAAGAAAGCATTTTTATGCTATGGTAGTATTATAAGTAATATCATATTTGATATATTTTTATAAATATAGTTATTGGTGGAGATTATTTTTATCTTTAAATTTAAAATATATTTTTATTTATACATGCAAGTATTAATTTTTTAACATTATATTAACTGTAAATTAGGCTTTTGTTTAGATAATAATCTTTATTAAGGTAAATTATTAAAATTTAATACTTAAAAAACGCATTTATAGGTATATCTATCTAAGTATTGTTACTACCGATCAATGCTTGTTTTTTGATAGCTGTTGGCTATCGTAATCTTTTTATTGATCGTTTTTATCAATTTGTACTAGAATCATCATTAGGGTTACCTGTCATTGAGGGGCGTATATGATGATCAATACAGTGGTAGGGAAAAGAATACAAAATAGAAGAAAAGAATTAAATATATCAAGTTCGAAAATTGCATTACAGTTAGGGATGACAGAGCAATATTATCTAAAATTAGAAAATGGTTATACTAAGATAACCGTTGATGAATTAATATGTATTGCGATTATTTTGAAAGTGTCACCACAAAGTTTATTACTAAAATCAACTGTTAGTCAGCAAAATAGGGATAGCCAATTAAATAATTATTATCACTAATAATATTATCACAATAGTGCTTTGTTAAAAAATACTCATATAGTAGTAGTTTATTGAGTAATATAGTAATGATAAGAAATTACTTCTAGGCATCTTTGATATTAAAATATAAGTATATATCTTTATTGAACGTCATAAATCAATAATTTATGATGCATATTTGATCGTTTTAAAATGTTTTCTATTACTACTCTATAGTGTTAAAGCTTTGTTTTTATAGTATAAAATCAGGTCTAATGTTAAATGAAATAGTAATTAAAAGTCGTGATAGATGGCTAATCGTCACTAAAGTGAATTAATAATAACCTTCTATCTTATACTGATGGCATTTAACATCGCTGATGCGTTTTATTTTCGCTATCTACTAAGATGTATAACCGATTTTATTATTTAAGATCACAGTGATGGTTTAATTATTAGATTTATTAGTCAGTTAAGCCACGATTTAATAACGTGGCTTTAGTTTTATATGAGTTATTTCGTTATTGGTAAAAACTCACGTCCATAAAAACAATGAGTTGCATTACCTCGGATCACTCGGTGATGAGCTAGGTGCCGCTGGTTATTAAATGAAGCTTGCTGTTGGGATAGATAATGATTTAGATGCCAAGCAATAAGCTGTTTCGCTAATTTTTTATTAGCATGTTGGCTTCGCTGAGACTGGATCTTGACGCTAATGCCTGTTGCAATATGCGTCGCTCTGACAGCTGAACTCGTTTTATTAACATGTTGTCCTCCGGGGCCATTGGCGCGCATGGTTTCAAATAAAATTTCTGTGTCTTGGATTTCTTGTGGTGGTTCAAAATAAGCGATACCGATAAACCAATTTTTGCGTTTATGTTTAGGTCTTAAAGTACTTGTACATTGCCATTGCACTGTGCCTGACCATTGTTGTGCGATAGCTTTAGCCTCTGCACCTTTAAGCGAGACTAATACTGACTTTAAACCATAACGCGATGGCTCTTGCTCAAGAATTATCACATCAACTTGCCGTTGCTCTGTGACGGTTAGAAAATAATTCAATGTTTTTTCTACCGCTATACAGCATTCTTCGGGGCCTTGTGCTGAAGAAAATTGTAATAACATTATGCTATCTCCCCACTGGTTTTATAAGTAATAACCGGTTTTAAGCGGGCGATAACCTCAATTAAACCAAGACTCCTCATACTTTCTATAACAGTTTCAATTGATTTATACGATTGAGGCGCTTCCTCATAAATTAATTGTTTATTAGCACAAATAATACGGCTACCTAGTGCTGTGCGTGAGAGCTGTAATGGCGTAAATCGATGTGATAAATGGCCTTTACACTCCGTTCGCATCCACTTTCTACCCGCACCATGTGGTAGAGAATGAAGGCTTAATTCAGAGATAATAGGCTTAACGAGATAACTGTGATCACCACGTGAACCAGGAATAACCACAATATCGTGATGAGCGGGAGTCGCCCCTTTGCGATGTAACCATCCCTGTTGATTATATAATTCGCAAGGCTCTACCAGATTATGGTTAACATCAGTAATAACCGTTCCTTGTGTATGAATTTGTTCCATCATTCTATGGCCAATCAAGTGGCGATTGAGCTTAGCATAATTAAGAGCATGGTCATGGGCTTGTAAGTAGTCATTGGCAGCGTCTGTATTCGCGACCAATCCTTGATGGCCAAATTGCTCTGTGTGAGCACGTAAAATAGATTGCCCTAAACCACGTGAACCACTATGCACCAATAGCAATAATTGTTTTTTATTAATACCACTGTTTGTAAACAATGCTTGATTAATAACTTGGTCAATTTGTTGGAATTCAGCAAAATGATTTCCACCACCAATAGAGCCTAATGAGTGAGCAAATGGATGATTTTGCATATCTGCAGGTAAATTATCTATCAACCATTCGATGGGCGCGATATCACTCATTTCGCTCAATTTTTTTTCTATTTTATCTAAATTGAGTTTGCTATGGTTAAATTCTGTTTGAAACAGTGTCATACCACAGCCAATGTCATTACCTACTAAAGCAGGGTAAAAACGGTTAACAGAAAAAAAAGCTGCTCCAATGGGATAACCACGACCGGGGTGTAAGTCTGGCATGCCAGTGACATAAGCCATTTCAGGAAGTTGAGCGGTTGTTACTAGTTGTTGGATTGCTTTACTTTCAATCCAAGTTTTATCTGAGGCGATATAACAAACGCGATCAGATAAATAATGAACACACTTGTCCATATTCCAATCCATATATTGTAAAGGATAAAAAATAACGTGATTGGCGGACAGTAAAAAGAAAGGATTACTTTTGAGATTGTCCGCAAAGAGTATTCATATTTGTTGTTGTCATGGGATACCTCCTTGCAGTTCTGTGAAATGGAAAATAATAAATCACGCAAATAGTAATCACTTTTTTTCACTTTAGCAATTAAAAAAGTAGCGTGATTTTTCTTTCTGTTTACCAAAAAAAGTAAATTAGGGAACAGTGAGATTTTTCTTTTGGGTTAATAAATAATTTTAACTGAGCTTTTTCGGCAATAGGCTTCGTAATCATCTGTTAATTTTCTATCGGTGATCACGACATCAAATTGCGCTAAATCACCCATATTGCCTGTGGCGGTTTCATCGAAGGCGTGGTATTTGGTGAGTAAGATCTTGCGAATCGATTTATCCATCGCTTTTCTCTTCATATGAAGATCATCGATGTTGTAGCAAGAAACACCAAAATCGAGGTGGACACCCTCTGCGGAAATAAAGGCTTTTTTCGGATTTATGTTATCAAGGTAACAAGGCTGGAGGGGATTATAAAATGAGTCGCTTTTAGGGCGATATTCGCCACCACACAGTAGTACGGTCGCATTTTTCTTTCGGCTTAATGCCAGAAAAACGCGGTGCGAATAACAAATACCAGTAAAGTGTAAACTCTCAGGAATAAGCTCAATTAATGTCGGAATAAGTTGGCCATTATCAAAAAATAGTACATCACCTTCAGACACCATGCCCGCAGCAAGATTAGGAATATGTAATTCTTGGGTTTGATCTGGGGTGATAATATCACTAGTCGATGTGATTAGGTTGCTATGAGGTTGTGCCAACGCGACAATATAGCCACCAAGCAGTGACATCGGATAGGGGTTTTCAACATCTGAACTGAGATCACGACGAATGGTCATTTCAGATACTTCAAGGATCCTCGCGGCATCTTTGAGATGGATGCGGCCTGAGCGTTTTATGCATTCGCTAAGGCGACGCAAACGTTCATGCTGTTTGGTCTCTATCACCTAAGGATCCTTCTATTATCGAATAGCGTATCCTATATAACGATACGCTAGGCTATTAGTAATTTGATTCTGGTGCATCTGAATCTGTTACAATCGCAACACTGGCACTTGCACCAATACGTGTTGCCCCCGCTTTGATCATCTTTAAGGCTGTTTGGCGATCACGTACACCACCTGACGCTTTTACGCCCATTTTGTCACCGACAGTTTGACGCATTAAAGCGACATGGTGTTCTGTGGCACCCATTGTACTGTATCCAGTTGATGTTTTAACAAAATCAACACCGACTTCGCAACACATTTCACAAACTAAACGTACTTCGTCGTCAGTTAATAGGCATGTTTCTAGAATAACTTTTAGTGTTGTATTTCCGCAAGCGGCTTTTACCGCGGCAATATCTTGTTTTACAAAATCAAAACGACCACTTTTTAACATGCCAATGTTGATAACCATATCGACTTCTTGAGCACCTTGGCGAATAGCTTCTGCCGCTTCAAATGCTTTGGTTGCTGTTAGGCCTGCACCAAATGGGAAGTCGATAACACAGCATACTTTAACATCACTTCCGGTTAGGCAAGTTCTTGCTAAAGGGATATAAGAAGTGTTAATACACACAGAGAAGAAACCGTGTTCAACAGCTTCAGCACATAATTGTTTGATTTGTGCTTCAGTTGTATCTGCAGCAAGTAGAGTATGATCGATATAATTAGCTAATGGACGCATAATCGTTTCCTTAAGAGAAGATTGTTATTTATCACTCATGTTAGTTTGGCAACATAATAGTGAGCTTTTAACGGGATAACAATCACAAATGATATTTAAATAACATGATATTGTTATATATCTATCTAAATGTAACTATTCTAACATTTTAACTTTTTCATTAGGGTGAGAGGGGCACTATGGATATCGCAGTGATTGGTTCAAATATGGTGGATTTGATCACCTATATAGATAGGATGCCAAAAGAGGGAGAAACCCTTGAGGCGCCAGCATTTAAGATTGGTTGTGGCGGGAAAGGGGCAAATCAAGCGGTTGCCGCTGCAAAATTAAATTCTAAGGTGATGATGTTAACCAAAGTGGGGGATGATATTTTCGCAGATAACACCATCATGAATTTAGAGTCTTATGGTATTAATACTCGTTATGTTGAAAAAGTGCCCGGAACCACCAGCGGTGTTGCACCTATTTTTGTTACCTCTCAATCATCCAATAGTATTTTGATCGTAAAAGGCGCGAATCAGCATCTATCGGCTGAAGATATCGATAGAGCCGCGGTGAGTTTAAAAAAATGTCGTATGATTGTGCTGCAATTAGAAATCCCGCTTGAAACGGTCTATCACGCGATTGAGTTTGGTAATAAACATCATATCCCAGTATTGTTTAACCCGGCACCGGCATCGAAAGCTTTAGATCTCACTATCGCCGCACAATGTGATTTTTTTGTCCCCAATGAGACCGAGCTGGAAATTTTAACGGGTATGCCAATTAATACGTTGGATGAAATTCGAGAAGCAGCCTACTTTTTACTCGAAAAAGGGTTTAAAAATATCATTGTTACATTAGGTGAAAAAGGGGCGTTATGGGTGAATGGGGAAATTGAGAAATATATCCCCGCCATTGAAGTTAATGCCGTTGACACCAGCGGTGCTGGAGATGCTTTTATTGGCTGTTTTTCTCATTACTATGTGCATACCGGCAATATTGAAGAAGCGTTAAATAAAGCGGTTATGTTCTCGGGTTTAAGTGTCACAGGAAAAGGCACTCAATCTTCTTATCCTAGTATTGAAGAATTTAGCGAATTTTTAAGCTCAGCAAAGTAGCCATCAATGAGCCACACCTCTCACAGCTCTCCTGTTTAAAATAAGGAGAGCTTTATTATCAATAAGTTATCTTTTTTACATCGCGTTAAGTTTGTTTTTAGTTGAATGTTTTTACGGTATTGTGATTTTGTTCACAAAATAGTCATCAATAAGATTGAATTAAAATTTCATTGGATGTAATTTTAATTGAAATACTATTTCATTAAGGTTATTACAATGAAAGATGATGCATTGAGTTTATGTCTTCAAAATGAAAGTAACCAAGAGACCACACAATTTTCTGAGCTAAGTACCTTAGCGTTAGTTTCGTTAATTAATAGTGCCGATATCACCGTGGCCTATGCCGTAAAGAAAGAATTACCCGCAATCGCGAAAGCCGTAGACAAAATTTGTGAACGTCTACGTCAAGGGGGACGCATTTTTTATGTCGGCGCAGGAACAAGTGGTCGATTAGCGGTATTAGATAGCGCGGAATGTCCGCCTACTTTTGGCGTTTCTCCCTCACTGGTACAAGCCATTATTGCTGGTGGGCATGATGCTATGCTCCAAGCCGTTGAGAATATTGAAGACAATCAACAAGCTGCTATCGAAGAGTTGCAACGCCGTGAGGTAAATTCTAACGATGTCGTTATTGGTATCGCTGCCAGTGGCCGCACGCCATTTACAGTGGCTGCATTACAGTATGCAAAGCAGATCAATGCATTAACGCTCTCAATTACTACCCGCGGTAAAGGTATGATGAGTGAAATAGCCGATTTATCCATCGCGCCAGATGTCGGCGCCGAAGTGTTAACAGGCTCGACAAGAATGAAAAGTGGCACGGCTCAAAAAATGATCTTAGGTATGCTAAGTACCAGTGTGATGACACGTTTAGGTAAGGTGCATAAAAACCTGATGGTCGATGTCGTGGCCAGTAATGAAAAATTACAGCGACGTGCTGAAGGTATTGTGAGTGAAGTGTGTGGGATCACAACACAAAAAGCGGCGGAGTTATTAAAAATGGTCAATTATCATCCGCGAAAAGCCATTTTAATGTATGAGCTTCATCTGAGTGTAGAGAAGGTTGAGCAAATGACACAACGCTATCCTTACCACTCTTTACAACAACAGTTAGCCCTATTTAATGAATAACAATATCAGTCAATCCTCTGAACTCTAGCAGGCACAATTATGGCTAATAAAATAGAACATCTCGACACCTTAGCATCAGAAATAGAAAAACAGGCTGGTGGGTTCAGCAATATCGCAACCTTAACACATTGCATGACCCGTATTCGTTTGATCTTAAAAGATAGTTCGCTATTTAATACCGAAGCATTAAAACAAGTCGACGGTGTCAAAGGCGTGGTATTTAATGGCGAGCAACATCAAGTCATAGTAGGAATGGGAACGGCCGCCAAAGTTTATTCAATCATGAATAAACGTATGCAAAAAAACACAGATAATAGCGAAGAAACCCCTGCGTCAACACCAGTGAAAAAAGGGTTTTCCATTCGTCGTATGCTAAATACGTTGGCGGCTATTTTTGTTCCTACTATCCCAGCATTAATTGGCTGTGGTTTAATTATGGGGCTAATTAATATTATCCGTTTAGTGGCTCCCGGCTTAGTTGATCAGTTTCCTGAACTCTTTAAGCTATTTAAACTGATCGGAAGCACCGTATTTGCTTATCTCTCTATTATGATAGGTATAAATACGGCTAAAGAGTTAGGGGCTTCAACCTCCATAGGTGCTGTTATGGCGGGATTATTAGCCATGCCGGGACTGGCTGATATCACATTATTTGGTGAGAAATTACAGCCTAATAGTGGTGGGATCTTCGCGGTCTTA
Organism: Proteus sp. G2674; assembly: GCF_009915195.1. Classification (NCBI taxonomy): domain Bacteria; kingdom Pseudomonadati; phylum Pseudomonadota; class Gammaproteobacteria; order Enterobacterales; family Morganellaceae; genus Proteus; species Proteus sp. G2674. The sequence continues at coordinate 40,757 of NZ_JAABLS010000010.1, read as the reverse complement.
ATGGTGGTGGTATTCTCTTCAAAATTAGAGCTATGGTTTCGCAGTATTGTAAAAGAGAGTCTTGATCTTATTTTAACCCCCTTTGTCACTATTTTAGTTTCTGCGTTAGTGGCAATTATGGTATTCCAACCTATTGGTCATTATCTGAATCAACTATTAGCGCAAGGCGTCTCCTTATCACTATTAAATCATGGTGGCGGTGCGGTTGTGACAGGCGCAGCGTTAGGGGGCAGTTTCTTATTCTTATTACTAACCGGTCTACACCAAGGTTTAATACCGATCCACACTGAAATTTTAAATACCTTTGGGTTAAATTACCTATTCCCTATTTTAGCAATGGGCGGAATGGGGCAAGTAGGCTCTTGTTTCTGGGTTTATTTACGTACTAAAAACCAACGCTTAAAGAAAACGTTAATGGGTGCATTGCCTGTCGGCATTTTCGGCGTGGGTGAGCCTTTATTATTTGGTGTCTCTTTACCTTTAGGTAAGCCCTTTATTGCAGGTTGTATTGGCGGGGCTGCGGGTGGTGCATTAATGGCTTATTTTCAGGTTGGGATCATTATTCCATTTGGTACTGCTGGGTTATCATTAATTCCACTGGTGGGGGATGGGCAGATCATCAAATTCCTTATCGCAGTATTGGGGGCTTGGGTTGTCGGTTTTATTGCCAGTATATTAATCGGATTTACTGATCCAGAAAAATAAGTCAGAAGAAGAAAAGAAAAAGGATAATAGAATGTCAACACTGACTAAGAAACTTGAAAGTTTGCGCTTACAAGGCAAAGGGACAGAGCAACGTCTCGCCCACTATTTATTAGAAAATAGCGATAATATTGCCAGTATGAATGCCGCAGAATTGGCACAAAAAGCCGGTGTCAGTAGTGCTTCTGTTATCCGTTTTTCCCGCCAAATGGGGTATGGCGGTTATCCTGAATTTAAAATTGATTATCTCTCAGAAGAAAAACAACAAAAAAGCAGTAGTGATATTCTTTATGCCAATTTAGCCAAAACAGACTCGACAGAGCAGATTATTGCTAAAACAGGACATCTATTTACTACCGCCATTCAGGATTCGATAGCGTTACTGGATGCGGCGACGATAGATCTACTCGCTGAGAAAATGATCAGCGCTAAACGGATCGTTTTATTTGGTGTCGGTGCATCTGCGATCGTTGCGAGCGATATCTTCCATAAACTGATCCGAGTGAATAAAAACACCTTATTTAGTGCAGATCTCCATGCGCAACTTGCTTATTCAGCGAATTTATCCGCGGATGATCTGGCGATTGCTGTTACTGCAAGAGGTAATACTGCGGATATTAATCGTATGCTGAAAGCGGCAAATCAAGAAGGCTGTATCACAGTGGCTTTAACACGTTTTGGACAAGATGAAGCTACGCGCTTAGCGAATTACACATTACCTTATTTTTATGATGAGCAACATTCACAATTGGGGGTGATCACACCGCAAGTATTGCAAATGGTCGCTTTTGATGTGCTGTTTTTTAAATATATGACACTGGCAAAAGGCTCAGCGGAAAAAGCGCTATTAAAAGGGCGACAAGCTGTAATGCAAGGAAATCAATAATGTTATTTATCACCATATTAGCTGTTGGTGCGGCGATTGGCTTAATTATTAGCACAACGGGGGTAGGTGGTGGTGTTATTGTTTTACCTATATTAACGTATTTCTTTGGTATGAATGCATTAATGGCGGTGGCAACCGCAAATTTACTTTCAATGTTGATGAAAGTGACATCCTCATATATGCATTTCCGTTTGGGGAATATTCCCTTTAAACGAGCCATGATAGTCCTTGGCATTATGTTGCCAAGTACTTTTTTAGCGAGTTTACTCGTCAATTATTTAGGTTCATTAGCGCAATATCAGCAGCAAGTTGAGTGGGGGATTAATGCGCTGGTGGTGGCTGCCATTATTTTTTCTCTCTTTTTGTTTATTCAAAGAATGTTTTTCTCTTCACCTGTGATAGCTAAACAGATAACCCCATTAGCGCCTCTTAATATTAAGGCACTGTTATTACCGGCGATTGCAGCAGGTGTTGTTTTAGGTGCCACAGGGGTCGGTGGTGGTGTGGTGGTGTTACCTTTATTATTGCGTTACGCCAATCTATCGATAAAACAAGCGATAGGTACTTCGATTTTTACAACCACCCTATTATCAGGCTCTTCTGCATTAGCTTATATGCAAGATGGTCATACCGATATTCATTTAGCATTGCTGCTGTTTCTTGGCTCTTTGATCTCCATTCCTCTATCAAAATGGCTATTAATTAAAATGCCGGATAGGGTATTTCAGTATGCAACGTTGTTTTTAATTTTATGCAGCGCTTTCATGATGTTGGCGAGATTGTTTTAACTGATAGCCATACTATGGCATTGCGTCGATTCTTTATTCTTGGTTGGTGTTTTTTTCTAGTTTTTTATGCTGTTACAACACGGAGTTACTACTTGGATTAACAAGTGATCTAGCTCTCGTTTTGAGTGGTGATAAAAAATAAACTGAAAAAAAAGGTTGTTAATTTATAGAAGTTATGTTTTTTTAGATACAGATAACAGACAAACACATCATTACATTAATTGATAGGTAACCCATGATCATCACTACTCTACTACAAACTCTACGACTAACAGCGCACATCGCGGCTGTGGTTGTTGTGCGTGTGGTGGTGGTCGTCGGCAAAGCGCCGTAACGGGTCCGAATCAACACAGTTTCGCAACCCCGCCGGCGTATTAACCGGGCGGGGTTTTTCATATCTACCGCCCATAAAGTCCGGCTTAGTAAAAAGGACACAGAACAATGGGTGCTCAACAAGATAATGCCACAGGAAAAACTTTCACTGGTGCGCAATTAATTGTTTATTTACTGGAACGGCAAGGTATCACTACGGTTGCGGGGATCCCCGGCGGAGCCGCTCTTCCTTTGTATGATGCATTAAGCCAAAGTCAGTCTATTCGCCATATTTTGACACGCCATGAACAAGGGGCGGGTTTTATTGCCCAAGGTATGGCTAGAGCAAATGGTCAGCCTGCGGTGTGTATTGCCTCAAGTGGACCGGGGGCGACAAACTTAGTTACAGCCATTGCTGATGCAAAATTAGACTCAATTCCTTTGGTTTGCATTACGGGGCAAGTCTCTTCTGCCATGATTGGGACTGATGCGTTTCAAGAAGTTGATACCTATGGGATGTCTATTCCTATTACCAAACACAACTATTTAGTCCGCGATATCGCACAGTTGCCGGAAATTATCTGTGATGCGTTTCGTTTGGCAATGTCAGGTCGCCCTGGACCTGTATGGGTTGATGTACCTAAAGATATTCAACAAGCGACTATCACCTTAGATCAATTGCCACCGATACCACAAAAAGATGCAGCTCCAGCCTTTAATACCGATTTGGTGATCCAAGCCGCGCAAATGATTAACCAAGCGAAAAATCCTGTGCTTTATTTAGGGGGCGGTATTATTAGCTCTGAAGCGTGTAAAGAAGCGATTGAGTTGGCGGAGAAAAATAGCCTACCCACCACGATGACGTTAATGGGATTAGGTTTAATGCCACCAACACACCCGCTATATTTAGGGATGTTAGGTATGCATGCGGCACGGAGTACCAACTTTATTTTAGAAGAAGCCGATCTACTGATCGTATTGGGGGCGCGATTTGATGATAGGGCAATTGGTAAAGCAGAAAAGTTTTGCCCCAATGCGAAGATCATTCATGTTGATATTGATAGGGCAGAGATAAGTAAGATCAAACGTCCTGATATTGCCATTCATGCAGATGCTAAAGCGGTGCTGTCGCTGTTATTACCTTTAATTAATATTAATCAGCGCAACGAATGGATAGATAGAGTCAATACCTTAAAACAAGAATATCCCTTAGAAATGAAAAACTCACACAATATTCTTAGCGGTTACGGCATCGTACTTGCTGCGGCAAATTGTGTTGATGATGAAGCGATTATTACCACCGATGTAGGGCAGCACCAGATGTGGGTTGCTCAAGCTTATCCACTGAATCGACCGCGCCAATGGTTAACATCAGGAGGCTTGGGGACGATGGGATTTGGGTTGCCGGCAGCGATAGGGGCCGCATTGGCAGAGCCAAATAAAAAGATCCTCTGTTTTTCAGGGGATGGTAGCATCATGATGAATATTCAGGAGTTAGCAACAGCCGCTGAGCATCAGTTAGATGTAAAGATTATTTTGATAAATAATCAAGCATTAGGGTTAGTACACCAACAACAAACACTCTTTTTTGATGAGCGTATTTATGCCGCAGCCTACCCTTATCAAACGGATTTTATTCGTATTGCTCAAGGATTTGGGTTGGATACATGTGATTTAAATCAAGAAGCAGATCCTCAGGCGGCGCTACAAGCGGCAATTGCTAAACCTGGGCCTTGTTTAATTCATGCCATGATTGATATTAACGAAAAAGTATTTCCAATGGTTCCGCCGGGGGCGGCAAATATCGAGATGATAGGAGCTTAATTTATGTCACTACAATCACAACCTATCGCACTAGAACTTATTGTTCGTAACCATCCCGGTGTGATGACCCATATTTGTGGGCTATTTGCGCGTCGTGCATTTAACGTCGATGGTATTTTATGTTTACCAATGAAAAACAGCGATAAAAGTCGTATTTGGTTATTAGTACAAAAAGATGAACGCTTAATGCAGATGGTGAGTCAAGTGGAAAAACTTGAGGACGTAAAAGAAGTGCGTTTTAGTGATGATCTGCGCGTTTTTGAACAGATGGAAAGTTATTTAAATTAATCGCACTGTTCTGGCTCTTTTTAGGCACGAGAGAGCCAGAACCTGAATATCTAATGATGATTATCTTCCAGATGTTGTTTATCCTCGCTTTCCATCTGTAAGGTAATATGATTGATATGAAATTGTTCACGTAGTTGCTTATCAATAGTAAGGCGTAATGCTTCACTATCTACATTGGGTTGATAGACAATATGACCACTGAGGATCAACTTGCTTTGCGTCAGTGCCCATAAATGCAAATCATGGGAGCTAGCCACCCCTGCGGTATTATTAATGGTGTCTGTTACCTCAGTTAAATTAATGCCTTTAGGCACGCCTTCTAATAAAATATTCAGGCACTCTTTTAATAAGATCCACGTGCGCGGAAAGACCATAAAGCCGATTAATACCGCAATAATTGAATCAACTAATTGCCAACCGGTTAGCCAAATAATTACCGCCCCAATAATGACGCCCACTGAGCCTAACATATCCGCCCACACTTCAAGATAAGCCCCTTTAACGTTTAAGCTTTCATCTTTTGCACTGGTGAGCATTTTCATTGAGATAAAATTAATGATAAGCCCTGCGATTGCCACAACAAGCATACCCATAGACTGAATGTCAGGAGGGGAAGAAAGTCGTTGATAAGCCTCATAAAGAATATAAAAAGCCACCGCCATTAAGATCAGTGCATTCATCGCAGCAGCCAATATTTCAAAACGAGCATAGCCATAAGTTCTGAATAGATCTGCTGCTTTTCTACCTGCGTGGATCGCGATAAGAGCAAGTAAGAGTGCAAATGCATCTGTCATCATATGCATTGCATCAGAAATCAAGGCTAAACTTTCTGTTAAGTAGCCACCAATAAACTCAATCACCATAAAAGAGCCTGTTAATGCAAAAGCAATTAACAGACGTGATTCAGGTAGCGCTTTGACATCACCGTGCTCGTGGCCTGCACCCATGCTATTTATCCCCGCCATTATTAATAATACTTAGAATAATAGTTTAAATGGCGGTGAAATATAATGGGTATTTGTCTTAAGGGCGATGATGATAGTGTTGTTGATTGGGGCTAGACATGATAACTGATGCACGCATATGGCCTTCCACACAAATATAAGAGTGTGGCGCATTACCATGAAAGGCATAAAAATCGCCGGTTTCTAATAATACGGTTTCATCGTTAGCAAAACGCATCATCAGTTTGCCAGAATAGACCATAATATGCTCTTGGGTGCCGTCGGCATGGGCTGGGCTATTAATAATTGCCCCGTGCTTCATCTCAATATGCCAAATTTCAGTAATATTGCCGATGCCAATACGGAATTTAAATTCTTGTGCATAGTCGCCAACGATAGGCTTATGTCGCTCTAAGCGAGGATATTCTTCGCGGGTAAAACTAAATAAATCACCTAATGGAAATCCAAGGGCTATCGCGATAGCTTCTAAGGTATCGATGCGAGGATTAGAATCGCCAGACTCTAATTTGGACAATGCCGCTTTAGATATGCCTGATTTTCTTGATAACTCATTAAGTGACAAGTTTCGAGATTGTCTTAACTGCTTAACCTTATTACCAAGGTATTCGTTTGTCTTTTTCGGTGATTGTGGGTTCATTGCCAATTCAAAATATTGTCAGTTTAAAAGTATAATTTCCTGTAGATGATAACATCAATTCTTCACAGACGGGAAAAGCACAGACTATTTAGACAATATTTTGTGAACAGGGTGCGCGTATCAGGCGATATTTTAAAGCATGTTTATCTATTTCTTATCCCCTATAATAAGGCAATATTTTCCATTTATTCAATATTTACTATGATGAGGTTTCTACAGCGCGTAGAAACAAAATAATATGTTGCAACAAAATTATCGTCAGTCCGAGCTTTTTGCTATTACTACTATTACAGTCAGTATTGCGGTGATAGGGATTGTTATTGGATTAACTATTCCGATGGTGGCTTTACGGCTAAACTTGGCGGGGATCAGTGAATCTATTATTGGTCTGATTTCAGCCGCACCTGCGATGGGAATGTTAATCATCTCACCCTTTGCACGCTATATTGTGCAATGGCTTGGTAAACGTTTAGCGATGTTATTAGCAACGATTATATCAGCCATTAGTCTATTGCCTTTAATGGGGAGTTTGCCATTAGAATTCCTGTTCCCATTACGACTAATCACCGGGATTGCCAGTGGTGTGATGATCTGTTTGGGGGAGACATGGATCAATGAACTTGTACCGGATAATAAGCGAGGTCGTATTTTAGCGATTTATACGACCGTGTTTACTATCAGCCAGTTGCTAGGCCCTTCAATTATTGCGTTATATGGCGTTGCTGATAAAACACCGATCTTAATTAGCGTACTGCTTCATATTATCTCTATCGTGCTATTTTTAATGATGGATCAGAAAGTGGGCGATAAATTAGCTAAAGACTCAGAAGAGTCGCACTTTTCTATTCTTCGTTTTATTAAAGTGGCGCCTGCGATATGTGGTGGCATTATCTTTTTTGCATTTTTTGATGGCACAGTGTTGTCTATGTTCCCTATTTATGGGCTAAGTGTTGGTCATAGTGAAGCGATTGCCGCCATGATGATCAGTGCTATTTTGGCGGGAGATGCCATAATGCAAATGCCATTTGGTTGGCTTGCTGATCATATGAATAGAACACGGCTATACCGAATTTGTGGTGTCATTACATTATTAGCAAGCTTATTATTGCCCATTGCTATGCCACATATTTTAGTTATTTGGCCACTATTATTAGTGCTTGGTGCAACGGCGGGAGCCATTTATACCATTGCATTGGTACAAATTGGGCAATACTTTTCAGGAAATGATCTGATGATAGCAAATGCTTCAGCGGCGATGTTATGGGGCATTGGTAATCTTTCTGGTCCCATTTTAGCCGGTGCTATGTCTGAAATCTCTCCATCTGCGTTACCTTTTTTATTGGTGGTTATGACGGGATTATTTTTAGTTTCGACGATGGATCGCTTTAACTTGCATGTCGACACTCTAAATCGTCATACATCATAATTGCATGCTCTTTTTTACCTTATTGTAGGTAAAAGAGGGCGCTATTTTCATTAAATTAGACAATAATTTCCTGCTGTTTTATCACCCATTCAATTATTTTTTCTTTTATTATCTTTATTTTAATAATCAATGCGATACATACTATTCAAAGGTTTTTATTAGTGATTTATTAAGAATAATCCAGAAATAATAAAATGAAATAAGAAAGATTTGCCAAATGGCACTATTTTCATCTAGTTTTATCACAAGGAGGTGTATGTTTTTCAAGCAGAGTGTGATGAATACTGAGTCAATATTATCGCCAAACAAGGGAAGATGCTGTTAAAACAGTAAGTTCAAAAATGATAAAAACATAAGAAATATTTAATTAATATTTATAGTATCAAACCAAGCATTGTTAATATAAACATCAATGATATTAATAAAAACAGTTGATTATAAGTACGCTTCACCTTTTAGGGTGATAACGTTGCTAAAACAGTTTAACCAGAGGAGAAATATATCACTATTCTCCTCTTTTCTTTTTTCTGCGAACACTAGAATGTCTTTTTATGACATTTTTGCTAAAAAAGTATTTTTTTTCTTGATTCTTACCCTAAAAGCACCAGATAATCGTTTGCGTCAAATTCTCTCACTCTATCCACATTAATAAACAAACGTTTGCTTTTTCACTCCTCTGATGATTTTTTTACCATTGGAGGTGATAATAATTTTAGACGTAATCGTTTTCGTTGGGGAGGGTGAACTGTTTTTTATGTCAGAGGAATGTAATGTCTGCTAATCAATCAGCAACCACAGGTAAACTGGATAATTATTTTAAGCTTACCGCCCGGGGCACTACGGTTCGTAAAGAGATGATCGCCGGTTTAACAACCTTTTTGGCGATGGTCTATTCCGTTATTGTCGTACCCAGTATGCTAGGACAAGCGGGGTTCCCCCACACGGCGGTATTTATCGCAACCTGTTTAGTGGCAGGATTTGGTTCTCTGTTAATGGGATTGTGGGCAAATCTACCTATGGCGATTGGTTGTGCCATTTCATTAACGGCATTTACCGCCTTTAGTTTGGTACTTGGTCAACATATCTCTGTACCTGTTGCTTTGGGGGCGGTGTTTTTGATGGGGTGTCTATTTACCCTATTTTCTTTAACAGGGATCAGAACGTGGATCTTAAAAAATATTCCGATTGGTATCGCTCATGGCGCCGGGATTGGTATCGGGCTATTTTTACTTTTGATCGCAGCCAATAGTGTTGGGTTAGTGGTGAAAAATCCATTAGCCGGATTACCTGTTGCGATGGGAGAATTTACTTCTTTTTCAGTATTAATGTCATTGGCTGGTCTTGCTGCTATTTTTGGTCTAGAAAAACGTAAAGTTCCCGGTGGTGTGTTATTAGTCATTATTGCGATTTCGATTATTGGATTGATTTTTGATCCTAACGTGAAATATCAAGGGTTCTTTAAAATGCCACAATTAGGCGAAGAGGGCCTTGCACTATTATTTGCCATGGATATTAAAGGCGCATTACAACCACTTGTTTTACCTAGTGTATTAGCTTTAGTGATGACGGCTATTTTTGATGCGACAGGAACCATTCGCGCAGTGGCGGGACAAGCTAATTTACTTGATAAACGAGGACAAATTATCAATGGTGGTAAAGCGTTAACTTCTGATTCCGTGAGCAGTATATTTGCTGGGGCAATTGGTGCAGCACCTGCAGCAGTATATGTTGAGTCTGCAGCGGGTACTGCAGCTGGTGGTAAAACAGGGCTCACCGCAACTGTGGTCGGTATTCTCTTTTTATTGATCCTCTTTTTATCACCACTATCTTATTTAGTTCCCCCCTATGCGACAGCCCCTGCATTAATGTATGTTGGTTTATTGATGTTAGGTAATGTCACTAAGTTAGATTTTAGTGATTTTGTCGATGCGATGTCAGGTATGGTGTGCGCGGTATTTATCGTATTAACGTGTAATATTGTTACAGGCATTATGTTGGGTTTTGGCTGTTTAGTGATTGGCCGTATTTTTGCCGGTGAGTGGCGTAAACTTAATATTGGTACAGTTCTAATTGCTATTGCTTTAGTGGCATTTTATGCCGGACACTGGGCAATTTAATTAAAATCATCAGGTTTAAACATAAAAAGCGGAATATATTTTTATTCCGCTTTTTTGCTATTTATTTATCTAGTTTTATTCGCTATTGTCGAGGTTAAGACTCATTGTTAATTTTTTGGTAAAATAAATGCATCAGATAGAAATACGACATGGTGAGCCTGAAGATGCTATAGCAATACAGCAATTGTATACACATCCAGACTTATATATTTGTACTTGTCAGTTCCCTTATCCATCAGTCACTATGTGGAAAAAAAGGCTAATTGAATTTTCTGAACAAAATATTCCACACTTTGTTGCTTCTTTTGACGGTCAAATCGCAGGTCATTTAGCGTTGATCATCGACAATCATCCTCGTCGTCGGCATATCGTCAGCTTTGGTATTGGTGTTGGTGCTGAGTTTTCAGGAAAAGGTATAGGTAAAGCACTCATTAATACGGCAATTGATTATGCTTTTAATTGGTTGGCTGCAACACGTATCGAGCTAGAAGTTTATGCTGATAATGAAAGAGGCCTTCATTTGTATAAAAAATTAGGTTTTGAAGTGGAAGGCATTCGTCGTAATGCAGCCTTCAGAGAAGGTAAATATTGTGATGTTGTGATGATGGCTCAGCTAAAAAATATCGAATAACTCTGTGGGGGCTTGACGCTGTTTTCATTTTTCAATGATAGAGCCTATTTTACTTTTTGATCCTCTTAAGAGTATGACTAGAACAGAAAACAGCAATAACAGCATACTTTTTCTCTTTCTGATGCCGTTAATAGATAACACTATGCATTAATATGTTAGCTTTTTTGTAAGATACGATTAATCTTAATTTTATATCATTCTTCATTAGTCGATGTGGGTTCAGTTTAAAATAGGAAAGGTAAAGATAGGCATGGTAGATAAACTTTTATGATGCGTTTCTTTATCATTCAGCAAGGGTTCTTTTCATATCAGGAAAGATGGCAGATTCTTAGATAAAAATAAGCATGTAAGGGTAGCATGGAAATTTTCTTTACTATTTTAATTTTAATATTGGTAGTTTCTGTTTCAGGTGTCATTACCAAAGTTATTCCTTTTCGCATTCCATTACCATTAATCCAGATTGTGATCGGGGCACTTTTGGCTTGGCCTCAGTTTGGTTTACATGTCACCTTTGATCCTGAACTCTTCTTAGTTTTACTGATCCCTCCTTTACTTTTTGTTGATGGATGGAAAACCCCCACACGTGAATTTATCCAAAATGGTCGAGAGATCTTTATCCTTGTGCTGGTTTTGGTAATGGTGACAGTAGTAGGTATTGGTTACCTTATTTACTGGATAATGCCTAGTATTCCACTTATTTCTGCTTTCGCGCTCGCCGCGGTTCTCTCGCCAACTGATGCGGTGGCATTATCCTCGATTGTCGGTAAGGGGCGAATACCGAAGCGGATCATGGGGGTTTTAGAAGGCGAAGCCTTAATGAATGATGCTTCGGGTCTGGTGGCGCTGAAATTTGCCGTTGCTGTGGCTATGGGCACGATGATATTTACCGTGGGTGGCGCAACCTTTGAGTTTTTTAAAGTGGCAATAGGCGGTTTATTAGCGGGTATTGCGGTAACGTTAGTCTATAGTAAATCTCTGCGATTGATGAGCCGTTGGAGTGGTGATGATCCTGCCACTCAAATTGTCTTTATGTTGCTGTTGCCTTTTGCTTCTTATTTGATTGCTGAACATATTGGCTTTTCCGGGATCCTTGCTGCCGTGGCTGCAGGTATGACTATCAGTAAATCAGGTGTGATCCGCAATGCACCATTGGCGATGCGCTTGCGTGCAGATAGTGTCTGGTCAATGTTAGAGTTTGTCTTTAACGGACTGGTCTTTATTATGCTGGGTTTACAGCTTCCTGTTATTTGGACAAGCTCGGTTATTCAAGCTGATCTCGATCCTGAAGTTGAAGTATGGATGCTGTTTGCCGCCGTCTTTGTTATCTATTTTGCGTTACTGATTTTACGTTTTACATGGTTATGGCTAATGAAGAAAATCAGCCATCTCTTTATGAAAAAACATCCCCTTGATTTCGCCACTTATACGACGAGAGAATTATGGCTGTCTTCTTTTGCCGGGGTACGTGGTGCTATCACCTTAGCCGGTGCGCTCTCTATACCACTATTTTTAACTGATGGCAGTACTTTCCCTGGGCGCTATCAGATAATCTTTATCGCGGCTGGGGTGATCCTATTATCGATTTTGGTCGGTATTATTTCATTACCTTTCTTACTAAAAGGGATTAAAGCTACCGATAAAGAAGCGGATAAAAATGAAGTACGTTATGCCAAGAAAGTCATGGCAGAAGTCGCTATTGTTAGCCTCAATAAGATGGAAGAGCGTTTAGCTGCAAGTACAGAAGAGCAACTAGATGCGGAAGAAATTAATGAAGTAGCTTCTCGAGTTGCCGGTTATTTAAGACGACGTACCGCGGATCAGGACGAGATGATGCACAATATGTTGGTGGAAGATCTGGAAAGACGTTTTCGCCTAACGGCATTGCGTGCAGAGCGTGGTGAGCTTTATCACTTACGTGCAACGCGTAAAATTAGTAACGAAACACTACAACTTTTGCTTCATGAATTAGATTTAATGGAAGCGCTGTTAGTTGAGAAAGACAGTTAATTATGTGGCTACTGGTTATTACAACGTTGTTATGGGCGGCTTCTTTTAGTCTGATTGGTGAATATCTCGCAGGTCAGGTTGATAGTTGGATCTCAGTATTGATTAGAGTGGTGTTAGCTGCCATTGTCTTTTTGCCTTTCCTACGTTGGAAAGGCATTCGCCTTAAAGTGATTTTATTGTATATGGGAGTAGGCGCATGCCAATTGGGTATTATGTACCTGTTTGTGTTCCACGCTTATAACTATTTAACCGTAGCTGAGTTTTTACTCTTTACTGTATTAACACCACTTTATGTCACCTTAATTTATGATCTACTTGAAAGACAACGTTTACGTTGGGGCTATGCCTTTAGCGCACTACTGGCGGTATTAGGGGCGGCCATTATTCGTTATGATCATCTTAGTGATGACTTCTGGCTGGGATTATTATTGGTTCAGTTAGCCAATATTTTCTTCGCCATAGGACAGGTAGGCTATAAACGATTAATGGAAATGCATCCACTTCCTCAACATCACGCATTCTCTTGGTTTTATATCGGGGCGGTGGTGGTTGTGTTAGTCGGCTCGTTATGTTTTGCCGATTGGCAAAAAATGCCAACCACATCGTTACAGTGGGGGGTATTGCTTTGGTTAGGTATTGGCGCTTCTGGAATAGGCTATTTTATGTGGAACTATGGGGCGACACAGGTAGATGCTGGAACCCTTGCGATTATGAATAATATGATGGTTCCAGCGGGATTATTAGTAAACTTCTCTATTTGGCAACAGCATCCTAATTGGCCAAGTTTCATCATAGGCGCGAGCCTGATTGTTGCATCACTTTGGTTCCATCGGCGTTGGATACACCAACCTGTTTTACAAAAGGCAGATGATTAACGGCATGTTGACCTGCTAAGCGTATAAACTCTCGTATTGCCGGTTGATGTTGCTCACCTGTACGGTTAGCTGCATATAGCCGGCTCCATAATCCTTCTCCTAAGGTCTTTGTGACCACTAATCCTTGTTTTTCAAAATTCTCTACGGCCCAGTGCGGCAGTGCCGCTATACCCATTCCTGCTGCCACCATTTGAATAAGAAGTAAGGTGTTATCTACATGTTTAAAATGTGGTGTGATCCCTGCGGGCTGTAAAAAATGACGCCAAATATCAAAACGCTCTCTTTGGACGGGATAGATAAACAGTGTTTCTGAGATCAAATCTTGTGGTTGAATATGTAAGCGATTAGCCAGCGGGTGATCCGGAGATAACACAAGCTTAACTTCATAATCAAACAACGCGGTATAGTGCAGGCGTTGGTTATCCAAGATATCAGAAGTGAGTACGACATCTAATTCTCGTTGTAATAAAGCCGGTTGTGGATCAAAAGTGACACCTGAATGGAAGTCGACATTCACATCCGGCCATGTTTGGCGATATTGCTGTAATGCGGGTGTTAACCATTGAATACAGCTATGGCATTCAATAGCAATATTTAAATGAGCATTACCCGGCTCATTACACTCTTCTATCGCTCGGCGCACAATGGGTAGGACTTCTTGCGCTAATCTTAATAACACTTCGCCTTGTGGTGTAAATCGTAGTGGTTGGCTTTTACGGACAAAAATACGATAACCAAGACGATGCTCTAATTCACTAAACTGGTGAGAGAGCGCGGATTGTGTTTGATGTAACTGATTTGCCGCATTGGCAAGAGAGCCTGTTTGCTTAAGTGCCAATATCGTTTTTAAGTGTTTTATTTCTATCATGAGAAACCTTCAGGTTGTGAATGAAAAATTTGCGCTTGTGGTTTATACACTACCTGTAGATTATGGATGTGTAAACATCTAGACGGCTAAAAACAGGATTTTTTATTATGACAATTCGCAATCACACATTAGGTTTCCCACGTATTGGCTTAAATAGAGAGCTAAAAAAGGCACAAGAGAGCTATTGGGCTGGTGATCTTTCTCAGGCAGAACTTCTGGCAGTTGGTAAAGAATTACGCGCTCGTCATTGGCAACAGCAAGCTAATGCAGGAGTCGAATTATTACCCGTTGGCGATTTTGCTTGGTACGACCAAGTCTTGGGTACTAGTCTCCTATTAGGCAATATACCGCCACGCCATCGTAATGAAGATGGTCGCCTAGATCTTGATACTCTATTTCGAGTGGCGAGAGGCAGAGCACCAACGGGTAAACCTGCGGCCGCCTCAGAAATGACAAAATGGTTTAATACTAACTATCACTATATCGTGCCAGAATTTCAGCAAGGACAATCATTTACACTGGCGTGGCAACAGCTACTGGATGAAGTCGATGAGGCTTTAGCATTAGGCCATAATGTGAAACCGGTACTTTTGGGGCCGATCACCTACTTATGGTTAGGAAAAGTTAAAGGACCTGAGTTTGATAGATTGTCACTGTTAGACGCTATTTTACCTGTTTATCAGCAAGTATTGAGTCAGTTACAGCAAAAAGGCATCGAGTGGGTACAAATTGATGAGCCTGCACTGGTACTTGATTTACCCATTGAGTGGCAAAATGCTTATCAAGTTGCTTATCAAGCATTGACTGGACAGGTTAAACTATTATTGACTACCTATTTTGATGGTATTACTCATCATCTTGATATTATTAAAAACTTACCGGTAAATGGACTACATATTGATCTATGTGCAGGACAGGACGCATTGCAAGTTATACACCAAGCATTGCCTAAAGACTGGGTGTTATCGTTAGGGGTCATTAATGGTCGCAACGTCTGGAAAGCGGATCTAACTACCCGTTATCAACAAGTAGTTGCATTAAAAGGTAAGCGTCCATTATGGATTGGCACATCATGCTCTTTGCTGCATAGTCCAATTGATTTAAGTGCGGAGACTAAGCTTGATGATGAAGTGAAAAGCTGGTTTGCCTTTGCGGTGCAAAAATGTGCAGAAGTGGCGTTACTCGCAAAAGCATTAAATGCACCAGAAGGTGAATATGACGAACAACTTGCCCAATACAGTGCCCCCATTCGTCAACGTGAACATTCTAGTCGTGTACATAATGCAAAAGTGGCCGCACGCTTGCAGGCGATTAATGCACAAGACAGTGAGAGAACATCGCCTTATCAACAACGAGCTAAAGTGCAACGCGCTCGGTTTAATCTCCCTCTGTGGCCAACGACAACCATAGGTTCATTCCCACAAACTACCGAGATCCGCACAGTACGTTTAGACTTTAAAAAAGGGCGTATTGATACCACTGCTTATCGCACTAATATTAGTGAGCATATTAAGCAAGCCATAGATGAACAAGAGCGCTTAGGGCTTGATGTGTTGGTTCATGGTGAAGCTGAGCGTAATGACATGGTTGAATATTTTGGCGAGCATTTTGAAGGTTATGTCTTTACTCAAAATGGCTGGGTACAAAGCTACGGCTCCCGCTGCGTAAAACCGCCGGTGATCATTGGTGATATTAGCCGTCCTGCACCGATTACGGTAGATTGGGCGACTTATGCTCAATCATTAACCGATAAGCCAGTTAAGGGTATGTTAACTGGGCCGGTGACTATTTTATGTTGGTCTTTCCCGCGTGAGGATGTCAGCCGTGAAACTATCGCTAAACAAATTGCGTTAGCGTTACGTGATGAGGTGGATGATTTACAAAAAGCCGGTATCGGTATTATTCAGATAGATGAGCCTGCATTACGCGAAGGATTACCGTTACGTCGTGATGAGTGGCAAGCATACCTAGATTGGGCTGTTGATGCCTTTAAGCTCAGTGCAGCTATCGCTGATGATGAGACACAAATTCATACACATATGTGTTATTGCGAGTTTAATGACATTATGGAGGCGATTGCCGCATTGGATGCGGATGTGATCACCATTGAAACATCACGCTCAGATATGGAGTTATTAGAAGCCTTTGAACATTTTGATTATCCAAATGAAATTGGTCCTGGGGTATACGATATTCATTCGCCTAATGTACCGAATGTAGAATGGATTGTTGGATTGTTAAGAAAAGCGCAATCGCGTATCCCTGCGGAACGTTTATGGGTAAATCCAGATTGCGGTTTAAAAACGCGGGGATGGAGTGAAACCCGTGCAGCATTGGCAAATATGGTTGAAGCGGCTAAATATTTACGCCAGAACGTATAATAATATTTAAATAATATATTTTAGTAGCCTGTTATTTTGATGTTATCAATATAATAGGCTATTTTTTTCTTATTAATCAAAAATGTTTATTAATAGGTAAATAAAAATAAGAGATAATCTTATTATTGATATTTTTTAATATTGCTATACTGCACAAAACTTAATTTTATGGATATAGATATTGTGCAAAATGGTATTCACCTGTCAGAAAAAATATTAAATGCATTTCCTACTCGAGCCTTAACATTATCTCCATTAAAAGGGGATGGCGGTTTATTCCGTACCTTATTTTTAGTGATTGCAATGTTAGGGATGACAGTATTTAGTGCTTATCAAATTCCTAATATTGTTTATGATTATCAAATTAGTAAAAACCCCGTGTTTATTGATGCCGATGTTGATGGCTCTTGCCGTTCAAAACTATTTGTTTTAACCAATTGTAGTGTTGACTTACGTTATAAAGGTAACGAGGTTTCACGAAATTTTACTTTTCTTGATTTTGGCAATAAAGATATATTGGTTGAGCCAGTAGCAGATGAAAACGATCTGACTAAAATGACCGTCGATGTGGCAATTGATAATATTTGGTTACGCTTAATTAGTGCATTAGTTTTTACTGCATTATTTGCTTTTTGCGTGATCTTTTTCATTTATCGTCAAATGATCAGCAATAAAGTCAAAAAAGCATTGCTTTCAGTAGGCACCAAACCTTTAAAATTAACGGCTATCCCCGCTAAGGTCGTTGTGAGTAATAAACAATTTATTGCTACTTATAAAACCAATGTTGCCGGAAAAGAGACTTCAATTACTTATTCAGGTAATAAGAAAACGCCACCCATTACATTAGAAATGGAAGGCAAAACTTATGTTTTGGCGGTGTACGAGCCTCAACAAAATATTCCTTATGTATTAGATGTTCCTTTAGCTCGAATTCAAGCAACAGAAGAAGAAAAACAACGTTTTCATGAGGCATTAATAGAGGAAGGTATTCTCTAATTACGCTTTAATGCAGTGATGAGAGCGATTGATTATAGAAAGCAAGATGGCTATTGCGCTTGATTGGTTAAGAAACAATAGCGCCATAGCCATCATTCAATTTATTAGCCACCAAAGATTTTTGCTTTAAGCATATCCATACCGGCGCTCATTAAATCAAACTCTTTGGGGATGACGCCTTCTGGCGTGAGTTTATCAACCAATTTTGGCAAATATTGTGCAGCCATATCAGAGGTTTCAGCGGTATTCATATTGATCTTTGCAGCCAATTCATTAATCACTGGCGATGAAAAAACTTGTACGATTTGCTCGGCATTAATAGGTAAATTACTGCCTGTGCTAATCCAAGATTGGATCAGTTCACTTAATCCTGCGCTATTAAACTGTTTAACCAAGCCTTCAATTCCCCCTTGGGTTTCTACCCATTCGAGTACTGTTTTAAATTGATTAATTTTCTCACCGCCCAACAGGCTTGCGATTTGGTTAAATAAGCTCATGCTTGCTCCAATAACTATCAACGCATTATTACGTTATATTGAGATGTTAATTTTAAAGGCGAGTAGTGTACGTGAAGTTAGTATCTTCATCTATACTCAAGTGATATTTATCCGACTAAGCAAGAATAGAATGCAGGATTTTATTACGCCAAAGCGATATTGATAATGCCGCCACGGCGTCGCTATTTGACATTGTTATTTGTGATAATTATCACGTTTTTATGAAATTGTTACTTTTTTTATTACCTGACAGGTGATGTCAGTCACTAAAAAGGTCTAAAAAACTGATAAAGTAACACTTAATTTAATGAACATTGGTTTTGTCCCATTGAGGAGTCCGATATGTCTGATGTATTTCACTTAGGTTTAACCAAAAATGACCTACAGGGTGCCACTTTAGCAATTGTTCCAGGTGATCCTAAGCGTGTTGAAAAAATTGCCAAATTAATGGATAACCCAGTTCATCTGGCCTCTTTACGTGAGTACACCTCATGGCGTGGTGAAATTGATGGAAAAGCAGTGATCGTTTGTTCTACAGGGATCGGTGGTCCATCAACCTCAATTGCAGTGGAAGAATTAGCACAATTAGGTATTCGTACTTTCTTACGTATTGGTACAACGGGCGCTATTCAAGAGCACATCAATGTTGGTGACATCTTAGTAACCACAGCAGCGGTTCGTTTAGATGGGGCAAGTTTGCACTTTGCACCAATGGAATTCCCTGCAGTGTCTGACTTTGAATGTATGAATGCACTGTATAAAGCGGCTAAAGACAATGGTTCAACGGTTCACGTTGGTGTTACAGCCTCTTCTGATACCTTCTACCCAGGCCAAGAGCGTTACGACACTTATACTGGTCGAGTCGTTCGTCGTTTTAAAGGCTCTATGAAAGAGTGGCAAGAAATGGGTGTGATGAACTATGAAATGGAATCCGCTACATTATTAACCATGTGTGCAAGCCAAGGCTTACGTGCAGGTATGGTTGCAGGTGTTATTGTTAACCGTACTCAACAAGAGATCCCCGATGCTGAATTACTGAAGAAAACTGAAAATAATGCATTAGGTATCGTGATTGAAGCTGCTCGCACTTTAATGAAATAAGTTTTCTAAATGAAATACTAAAGCCTTTAATACATTGGTGTATTAAAGGCTTTTTTTGTGCGGTAATTCATCATGTTAATATGTCAACCGTTATAGATTTCTGTTAAGGTCTTAATGGTCTTAACAATACAACAATGAGAAGAGGCATTATGACTGATATCTTACAAACACATCCTTCGGTGTTGCCTTTAACAGGTGGGATTAACTTTCGTGATCTAGGGGGAAAAAAGCTCAGTAATGGCGGTATTATCAAACCCGGCTTACTCTTTCGCTCCGGTTCACTGGATAGATTAACGGATACCGATCAAGCGCTTCTTATTGATAAAAATCTTTTTCAAATCTTAGACTATCGTGACACAGGTGAAATTGTTGATAAGCCGGATCGAGTATGGGAAGGGGCACAATATTACCATGCTCCAGCCAATCCATTATCGAAAGAAGTGTCTGCTAACCTTGAAAAACTCACCCCAGAAATACTGGAACAGTTTGATGCTAAAGCATTTATGTTTCAGCTATATAAATTACTACCTATTAATAATCCGGCTTATAAACAGTTGGCAACGTTGTTGAAGCAACCAGAAAAAGGCGGTGTTATACAACATTGTGCAGTAGGTAAAGATAGAACGGGGGTGGGCTCTGCTTTAGTTTTATTTGCCTTAGGGGCCTCATTAGATGTGGTGATGGAAGATTACTTACTCACCAATGAAACATTAGCGCCTTTCCGCGCTTATCTTTTAGAAGAGCATGCTAAAACACTGAGTGAAAATGTGGTGAATAAATTTGCGTATGTTTATTCAGTACAAGAAGAGTTTCTGCAAACAGCCCTTGCCAGTATTAATCAACACTATGGCAATATCGATACTTGGCTTGAAAAAGATATTGGCTTGGATGCGCAAAGTAGAGAAAGCTTACAAAACTATTTTCTCGAATAGTGAAGTGATTTATATTCGGTTAAAGATGTTGTGCTTTTTTACTGAAATTAACCGAATTTAAGGTCTCTATTGTGACAGTACAAGACATTATTCATACCATCACTCTGTTTGTAAAAGAGCACGAAATATGGGCTGTGCCTATCGTGTTCTTACTCGCATTTGGTGAGTCACTTGCCTTTATCTCGTTATTAATACCTGCCACTGTTATCCTATTAGGCCTAGGAGCATTAATAGGTGAAAGTGGTCTACTCTTTTGGCCGATTTGGCTTGCCGCCGCCCTAGGCGCTTTTTTTGGTGATTGGATCTCCTATTGGGTGGGTTATCACTATAAAGAGGGGGTAAGAAACTTATGGCCGATTTCTCGCTCACCGCAGACCTTGGTAAGAGGGCATCAATTTTTTAATCGCTGGGGTGTTTGGGGGGTATTTATTGGGCGATTTTTTGGGCCTTTTCGGGCAATAGTGCCTTTAGTTGCGGGTATTTGTGCTATGCCACAACGCTATTTTCAGCTGGCGAATTTGGCTTCTGCGATGATCTGGGCATTTGGTATTCTGGCACCAGGAGCGTTTGGCCTGCAATGGCTGGCGAAATGGATAGGATAATTGCGTCCTTTATCGCAAATCAGCGTATGATGTAAATTGTTGCTAGACAATGTTACTGATGCGTTTTAACGTAGCCCGCTAGAAAATAAAAAGGTTACTTGAGTGGATATTCAGTTGTTATACGGGATCATTGGTTTATTAGGCGGTGTTTTGGTGGGGGGGATCGCCGTTTGGTGGCTTATCCAACAACGCTTAGCCGAAAAAGAAAACCTATTACGTGAAAATTATACTCAGCTTGCGGTTGCACAACAAAAAGCATTGGTGATCCCTTCTTTACAACAACAGATAGCGCACTTAGAGCAAGAGTTACGTGCACAACGTGAAATAATTACTTCTCAAGAGGCCGAATTAAGGGAAGTGACCACGCGTTGGGAAGAGAGCCGAATATCCGCTGAAGAGAAACAGCGTTTACTGCTTAATAGTGAACAACGACTAGCCACTCAGTTTGAAAATCTGGCTAACCGCATTTTTGAGCAAAGTGGACGTAAAGCGCAAGAGCTTAATCGTCAAGGTTTAACCCATCTCCTTTCTCCATTTCGAGAGCAACTAGAGAGTTTTCGTCGGCAGGTACAAGAAGGTTTTGGACAAGAAGCGCGAGAAAGGCATACACTGGTACATGAAATTCGCCAACTGCAACAACTCAATGTCAAAATGGCGCAAGAAGCCGTTAATCTGACTAATGCCTTAAAAGGGGATAATAAAATCCAAGGCAACTGGGGAGAAACGGTATTAGCGCGGATCTTAGAGTCATCTGGTTTACGCGAAGGGCACGAGTTTGAAACTCAAGTCAGTATTCGCCATGAAAATGGCAGTCGTTATCAACCCGATGTGATTGTGCATTTACCGCATCGTCGAGATGTGATTATTGATGCTAAAATGTCGCTGATTGCTTATGAAAGATACTTTAATAGCAGTGATGAGAATGAACAAAAACAAGCGCTGCATGCTCATGTGAACTCTATCAGAGCGCACATTAAAGGCTTAAGTCTCAAAGATTATCATAAGCTACCGGGAGTGACTTCGTTAGACTACGTTTTAATGTTTATACCGATAGAGCCTGCTTACCTCGTTGCTATTGGTCATTCTCCAGATTTATTAGAAGAAGCATTGAAAAATAATATAATGTTGGTTGGGCCATCTACTTTACTTGTTGCTTTGCGTACAATAGCCGCATTGTGGCGTTATGAATACCAAAGCCAAAATGCGCAAGAAATTGCTGATAGAGCGGCTAAAATGTATGACAAATTAAGGCTTTTCGTTGATGATATGCAAGGGCTAGGTAATAGCATTCAAAAAGCGCAATCGGGCTATCTATTAGCGATGAAAAAACTCTCTGAAGGTCGTGGAAACCTTATCAGCCAAGCAGAAGGCTTTAAATCCTTAGGGGTTGAGATAAAAAAGACCATTGATAATGATCTGGTTGAAAAATCAGCTTCTGATTGATTTACATAAATAAAAATAGCGGTTTCCGGGCAAGAAATGTACTGAATTTACTAAATTTTGATTAATTAGCGGGCAAATAATATGACTCAACAATCTAAGGAAACAACAGATTTTGGTTTCCAAACCGTTGACAAAGATGAAAAACAAACCATGGTGGCCAAGGTTTTTCACTCTGTTGCATCTAAATACGATTTAATGAATGACTTAATGTCTTTTGGCATCCATCGTGTCTGGAAACGCTATACCATTGAGGCAAGTGGTGTAAGACGTAATCAACGTGTACTTGACTTGGCAGGTGGAACCGGCGATTTAACGGCAAAATTCTCTCGTTTAGTAGGAGAGAATGGTGAAGTGGTTTTAGCTGATATCAATGACTCCATGTTAAAAATGGGACGTGAGAAACTGCGTGATCACGGTATTGTTGGTAATGTCAGTTATGTACAAGCGAATGCAGAAGAGCTGCCATTCCCTGATGATTACTTTGACTGTATCACTATCTCGTTCGGTTTACGTAATGTGACTGATAAAGCCAAAGCGTTACGTTCTATGTTCCGTGTGCTAAAACCCGGTGGGCGTCTATTAGTCCTTGAATTCTCTAAACCCGTTCTTGATCCGCTAAGTAAGATTTATGATGCTTACTCTTTCCATATATTACCAAGAATTGGTCAAGTGATTGTGAATGATGCAGATAGCTATCGCTATTTAACCGAATCTATTCGCATGCACCCAGACCAAGAAACATTAAAAGGAATGATGGAAGAAGCTGGGTTTGATCAGGTTTCCTATACCAATATGACTGGAGGTATAGTTGCATTACACAAAGGGTTTAAATTCTAAGATGGAAAAAGCCACTTTTTCTCATGATATTGCTTCTCAAGTGCTCTATCCACTGATAACTGCATCGATGGAAACGGCACTTAATCATGTTTTATATCAGGAAAATGTGCTTAAACCTGCCCGCAATCGCCTTGCGGGCAAAGTCTTGGCGCTTTCTATTAATGAGTTTCCTCAATCTATCTATTTAATTTTCAGCGAACAGCAAGTTGATGTGTTAACTCAATGGAATGATGAGACTGATTGCACGATAAAAACTAAATTATTAACCTTAATTAAACTCACTGACCGACAAAAGTTGTCTGAATTAATTAATCGTGGTGATATTACCATTGAAGGCGATATGCAGGTGGTACAAAACTGGTCTGCCTTGCTGGATATGGCACCCTGGGAGCCTGCGCAATATTTAGCGCCTTATATTGGTGATTTGGCTGCAGAAGGATTATCGCTTGCAGCAAGTAAAGGGCTCAAATTATTCACTACACTATTTGGCCGACAAAAAGCTTATTTAAGAGACGCTTTGATTGAAGAGTGGAAAACCGCCCCCTCAACATTAGAGACTGTCCATTTTTATGATGAAATAGAACAACTGGCACAGCAAACAGCCGAGTTAGAAAAACGGTTAAGCACCTTGGAGAAAAAATAATGCTCCTCAGTGAGTTAAAGCGCCTTTATCATATTATTAAAGTCTTCTTATCTTATGGGCTTGATGAGCTAATTCCTAAACATCGAATTACCTTGCCTGCAAGATTGGGGTGCCGAGCACTATTTTGGATCAAAAATCAGCATGCCGATAAACCATTAGGTGAGCGCTTACGACTTGCATTACAAACATTAGGGCCTGTTTGGATAAAACTGGGTCAAATGTTATCGACTCGACGTGATCTTTTTCCTCCTCATATCGCTGATCAGTTGGCGTTACTGCAAGATAAAGTAGCTCCTTTTGATGGTAAAAAAGCGCGACAATATATTGAAAAATCATTTGGTGGCCCTATCGATAAATGGTTTGATGATTTTGACGAAACACCTCTTGCTTCTGCGTCTATTGCACAAGTCCATACCGCTACATTGAAAGAAAATGGTAAAGAAGTGGTATTAAAGGTGATCCGTCCTGATATTCAGCCTGTTATTAAAGCGGATATTCGTTTGATGTATCGGTTAGCGAATTTATTGCCATTTTTACCCGATGGGCGTCGGTTACGGCCTAAAGAAGTGATCCGCGAATATGAAAAAACATTACTTGATGAGCTAAACCTATTACGTGAAGCGGCAAATGCCATTCAATTGCGTCGTAACTTTGAAAATAGCTCTATGCTTTATATTCCGGAAGTGTATTCGGATTATTGCCATGAAAATGTAATGGTGATGGAGCGTATTTATGGTATTCCTGTTTCAGATATTGATGCGTTAAATGCCCAAAATACCAATATGAAGCTATTGGCAGAGCGTGGGGTTAAAGTCTTTTTTACTCAAGTATTTAGAGACAGTTTCTTCCATGCAGATATGCATCCGGGTAATGTATTTATCAGTTATGATCATCCGGAAAATCCATACTATATTGGCATTGACTGTGGTATTGTCGGCTCACTGAATAAAGAAGATAAACGTTATTTAGCGGAAAACTTCTTAGCATTCTTTAATCGTGACTATCGTCGTGTGGCTGAGTTACACGTTGATTCTGGTTGGGTACCTGCTGATACCAATGTAGAAGATTTTGAATTTGCTATTCGCACAGTGTGTGAGCCCATCTTTGAAAAACCCTTGTCAGAAATTTCTTTTGGGCATGTGCTACTGAATCTTTTTAATACGGCTCGTCGTTTTAATATGGAAGTACAACCGCAATTGGTTTTACTGCAAAAAACTTTGTTGTATGTTGAAGGCTTAGGTCGTCAGCTTTATCCACAGCTGGATCTTTGGAAAACGGCAAAACCTTTCTTAGAAGATTGGCTACATAGTCAAATTGGTATTACTGCGTTGGTAAATGGTATCAAAAGTAAGGCGCCTTACTGGATTGAAAAGATGCCTGAATTGCCTGAATTGGTTTATGATAGCCTGAAACAACACAAAAATATGAAGTTAACGCTAGAAAAATTGACGGAACAAATAAGTTCACAGAGAGTCAAACAAAGACAGTCCTATTTTTTATTGGGTATGGGAACAACGCTATTTTTATGCGGTAGCCTGTTTTTTGTTTCTGGTTTTAAAACATTATTTAGTGTTTTTATCAGTTTAGGCCTTCTCGCATGGATTTGGGGCTGGTTTAAATCAGGTAATGCACAATAAAAACACATCAAAGTTTGTCTTTGAACAATTTATAATATGAATTCGAGATTCCCGAAAATTGAATTCGATGTATATAATGGGCACTGTTGTAAAGTATAACTCCTAAAATAGTTGAGGAACATAAAATGGGCGGTATTAGCATTTGGCAATTACTCATCATCGCTGTCATCGTAGTCTTATTATTTGGTACTAATAAACTGCGCACTTTAGGCTCAGATTTGGGTGCTTCAGTCAAAGGCTTTAAAAAAGCGATGGGTGACGACAACCAAAAAGAGACCAACAACGCAGAAAAAACCACGAACGACGCAGATTTTGATACTAAAAATTTAGCGCAGAAGACTTCGACAGAAGAGAAGTCAACCACTGAGAGCAAAAATAAAGAGCAGGTGTAAACCGTGTTTGACATTGGTTTTAGTCAGCTGCTATTGGTCATGGTGATAGGTCTTGTTTTTCTGGGGCCAGAACGATTGCCCGTAGCAGTAAAAACAATTGCTGGCTGGGTAAGGGCATTACGCTCTTTGGCGGCGAATGTGCAAAATGAGCTAACTCAAGAACTAAAACTTCAAGAGCTTCAAGAGAGCCTGAAGAAAGTGGAAGAGAAAGCGAATTTGCAAACATTATCCCCTGAGCTAAAAGCGTCGATGGATGAGTTAAAAGAGGCTGCACAGTCTTTAAAAGAAACTTATCAAGCACCTACAACGCCAGGATCTACAGAGACAGAGCAGTCTGTAAAAACCGACTCTACGGAACCTACGCCTTCTGATTTAGCGGCACTGGCTGAAGCGAATGACGATGTTCAACACAGTTCCAAAACGGTAACCGAAAATACAGAACATGTTATTAAGCCAGATGTTCCTGTTACCAAAACAGTAACAGTAGAGAAGAAAACAACTGATCAGGCAAATGGTGAGCACTAAAACATGGCAGTAAATGATACCCAACCGCTGATCAGCCATTTAATAGAACTGCGTAAGCGTCTAATGTACAGCTTAATTTCAGTTCTAGTGGTTTTTCTGGCTTTGGTTTATTTTTCTAACGATATCTATCAATTAATCTCGGCACCTTTACTTGATAAGTTGCCACAGGGGTCAAATATGAGTGCGACTGATGTTGCCTCAACTTTTTTGACACCGATTAAATTGACTATTATGGTATCCGTTTTTGCTTCTGTTCCTGTGATCCTTTATCAGGTATGGGCTTTTATCGCACCAGCACTGTATAAACATGAACGCCGCTTAATGTTACCGTTACTGGTTTCAAGTACCGTATTATTTTATCTCGGTATGGCGTTTGCGTATTTTGTTGTGTTTCCACTTGCATTTGGTTTCTTTGTGAATACTACCCCAGAAGGGGTTAACTTTATTCCAGATATCAGTAAGTATTTAAGTTTCGTAATGACGCTGTTTATGGCGTTTGGGGCCGCATTTGAAGTTCCTATTGCGATCATCTTGCTGTGTTGGAGTGGTGTCACAACACCTGATGCATTAAAGAAAAAACGTCCTTATATCTTAGTGGGTGCTTTTGTTATTGGCATGGTATTAACGCCACCTGATGTTTTTTCTCAAACATTATTAGCAATACCGATGTATTTATTGTTTGAGATTGGTGTCTTGGTGTCCCGTTTTTATGTCAATAATGGCAGAAGAAAAACACCAGAAGAAGAAGCTGAAGAAGCTGAAGAGGCTGAGGCGCAAGCAACAGAACAGCAGAAATAATTTTAGGAAGTGAGTTTTCTAAAAACATAATTTATTAACCCAGCTAAGGCTGGGTTAACTTTTTAGAAAGGCTCTTTTTTAAACTCTTTATTATCAACGGATTTTTTCACTTCATTATTTAATATTTTTAATAGCAAAATAGAGCGAGTTTCGCCGTCTGGCTCTTGGTATATCGCTTTGATCCCCTGAAAAACACCTTCCGTAATTAATACATAATCACCACTATGCGGCACATTTTCTTCACTGTAGATAACCGAAGACGGCGTCGGCGATTGTAAGGTATCTATAACCTCTTGTGGCACTGTGACAGGATAGCGTCCAAAGCGCACAAAGGCATTAACACCACGGGTAGAATTTATCGTAGTGGTATGAATGACCTCTGGATCAAATTGAATAAATAGATAATTCGGGAACAAAGGCTCGGTGACCAAAGTTCTTTTATTTCTTATTAACTTTTCTATTGTCACCATCGGCGTAAAGCAGATCACCTGCTGACGTTCTAAGTGTTCGATCGCCCGAGCGATTTGTCCGCGTTTACAATACAGAAGGTGCCAGTTTTTCATAATAGAGACAAAGGGTTAGTTGATTCTAATTAGGAGGATAATAGCAAATTTATGATAAAGGTAACAGTAATCTGTCGGTAAATGTAACAAGTGAAATGCAATTTTATACTAGAAAATGATCACTGAAACCGTGTTCAGACGCAATAAATGCAGTGGTTTTGAGAAGTTTCAATCTTATCTCAGATAGAGGTAACAAGTTGACAAAAAAATGATGGCAAAAACAAGAAAAAACTCCCAAGATAATTATCTTAGATCCTGATCCATAATTATAAAGAGGTTTTCAAATGGAAGTTTTTTTATTGAGTAATGGGAAGATTGCCGGGGACCCACAATGGTTAAGTTACGCCAAAGATAATATCGACAGCATGATTAAAAAGCGTGGTATTCGTTCTGCCGTGCTTATTGCATATGCGGTTATTCGTTCTGATCACGACCAACGTGCTCGTGAATTATCAGAAGTATTAGGTATTGAAGTGACTTGTATTGAACATTTTGATTCAGAAGTGGAAGCCATTAACAATGCTGAGTGTATTTTAGTTAGTGGGGGGAATACGTGGTTATTAAACCAAATGCTGCATGAGAAAGGACTAGTGGTTCCTATCCAGCGTGCAGTTCGTGAACGTAATATCCCTTATATTGGTTGGAGTGCGGGTTGTAATGTTGCTACTCCGACTATCCGTACTACAAATGATATGCCTGTGCGCTGTTCTGTTGTTATGCCTTCACTGGGATTATTCCCTGTACAAATTAACCCGCACTATATTGATGCCACCATTAGTGGACATATGGGCGAAACTCGAGATGAGCGTATTGCGGAGTTTTGTGCGATGAACCCAGAGGAGATAGTGGTTGCCATTCGTGAAGGTAGTTACTTATATATTCAGGGTGAAGAGTTACGTTATTACAGCGCTAAAAATGAAGGCTTTAAAATTTTCCAACATGGAAAAACTTTTCCAGAACAGTTTGATACAAAAATGTTGGCAAAATGGGTTCCATTTCGCTGTTTATAATAATAATTTGCAATCTCATATAAAAGGCATTGCTTTTTAGTGAGTTATGCGTTTAGCTTATAGTGTTTCAAAGAGGGCTTTGCCCTCTTTTCTCTCACTCACTGGCTCGTAAGATTATGATGAAATACCGCGATTTAAGAGATTTCCTTTCATTACTCGAAGAAAAAGGTGAATTAAAACGCATCACCTTTGAAATAGATCCCTACCTTGAAATGACCGAAATAGCGGACAGAACATTACGTGCTGGTGGGCCTGCACTGTTATTTGAAAATCCTAAAGGGTTTGATATGCCAGTGCTATGTAATTTATTTGGTACACCTGAGCGTGTTGCTATGGGGATGGGGCAAGATGATGTTAAAGCCTTACATGAAGTGGGTAAGCTATTAGCATTTTTAAAAGAGCCAGATCCTCCGAAAGGATTTCGTGATCTTTTTGATAAGTTACCTAAATTTAAGCAAGTTTTAAATATGCCAACTAAGCGCCTGAGCAAAGCCCCTTGTCAGGAGGTTGTGTTAACTGGCGATGATGTTGATTTAACTAAGATCCCTGTGATGCATTGTTGGCCTGAAGATGCAGCACCTTTGATTACATGGGGACTTACAGTAACGCGAGGGCCTTTTAAAGAGCGCCAGAATTTAGGTATTTATCGCCAACAAGTGCTTGGTAAAAATAAAGTGATTATGCGTTGGCTATCTCATCGCGGTGGCGCGTTAGATTTCCAAGAATGGTGTCAAAAACACCCAGGAGAACGCTTTCCCGTTTCTGTTGCATTAGGGGCTGATCCTGCGACAATTTTAGGTGCCGTAACGCCAGTACCAGATACATTATCTGAATATGCCTTTGCTGGATTATTGCGAGGTAATAAAACAGAAGTCGTTAAATGCCTTTCCAATGACTTGGAAGTCCCGGCAAGTGCCGAAATTATTCTCGAAGGGTATATCGAACCCGGTGAGCTTGCACCAGAAGGGCCATATGGTGATCATACTGGTTATTATAATGAGATTGACTCTTTTCCAGTATTTACCATAACACATCTAACACGTCGTAAAGATGCTATCTATCACTCTACTTATACAGGGCGTCCACCGGATGAGCCGGCAGTATTAGGCGTTGCGCTTAATGAAGTATTAGTACCGATATTACAAAAACAATTTCCTGAGATTGTCGATTTTTATTTACCTCCTGAAGGTTGCTCTTATCGTTTAGCGGTTGTGACCATGAAAAAGCAGTATGCAGGTCACGCTAAACGCGTAATGATGGGAGTTTGGTCTTATTTGCGACAATTTATGTATACTAAATTTGTGATTGTTTGCGATGATGATGTGAATGCAAGAGATTGGAAAGATGTGATTTGGGCTATCACAACTAGGATGGATCCCGCAAGAGATACCATTATGATGGAAAATACGCCAATTGATTATCTTGATTTTGCTTCACCTGTTTCAGGTTTAGGCTCCAAAATGGGGTTAGATGCGACCAATAAATGGCCCGGTGAAACAGAGAGAGAGTGGGGGCGACCTATCGTAATGACGGATGAAATAAAACAGCGGGTCGATACTATTTGGGAACAGCTCGATATTGTTAAATAATAATAGAGGAACAACATGGCGATACTGAACTGTAAAGTCTCACTCGTTGAGCCGATAACAGATACGGTGTATCGGGTAAGATTATTACCTGATGGCCCATTTGATTTTCAGGCTGGACAATACCTTTTAGCGGTTATGGATGAGCGAGATAAGCGCCCATTCTCTATTGCCTCTATTCCCGAAAATAAAGACTTTATTGAGCTTCATATTGGCGCGTCAGATCTGAATCTTTACGCAATGGCTGTGCTCGATCTTATTTTAGAAACTCAACAATTAAAGATTGATATTCCCCATGGTAATGCGTGGTTTAGACAACAGAGCCAACGTCCTTTGTTGCTTATCGCAGGAGGAACAGGATTTTCTTATACTCACTCTATCTTGCTAGCGGCATTACAAGAAAATCCTCAACGTGCGATAACGCTTTATTGGGGAGGACGAGAGCAGGTACATCTTTATGATCTTAATGAGTTGCAAGATTTAACGGAAAAGTATCCCTCATTATCAGTCGTACCTGTTGTTGAACAACCTGATGATGCTTGGCGTGGTAGAAAAGGGACTGTATTAACGGCAATTAGTGAAGATTTTGGCGATTTATCATCCTATGATATTTATATCGCAGGACGTTTTGAAATGGCTAAAATAGCGCGAGATCGTTTTTGTAATGAGCGTAATGCTGATAGAGAACGCTTATTTAGTGATGCTTTTGAGTTTATTTAATAAACAATAACGATAAAAAAACCATAAAAAAACCCGCCCCTGACGGCGGGAAAATGGTTAAAAAACCAAGCAATCAAACATGTCAACCAAGTGATATTACTCAAAATGAAAAATCATCTTGATTAAACTCGCTCAATAATGGTTGCTATCCCTTGGCCTAATCCAATACACATTGTCGCTAATCCTAATTGTGCATCTTTACGCTCCATAATATTTAATAGCGTGGTGGTTATTCTGGCACCAGAACAACCTAATGGATGCCCAAGTGCAATAGCACCACCATTAAGATTGATTTTGTCATCAATGCTATCGAGTAAATTCATTTTTTTCATGCAAGCTAAGGATTGCGCTGCAAAGGCTTCGTTAAGTTCAAAGATATCAATATCACTGAGGGTTAACCCTGCTTTCTTTAGTGCTATTTCAGTGGCAGGAACGGGACCATACCCCATGATTGCCGGATCACAACCTGTTACCGCCATCGAACGAATAATTGCACGGGGTTTTAAATGATGTTGCTTAGCATAACTTTCGCTCGTGATAAACATCGCGGATGCCCCATCAGAGACGGCCGATGAATTCCCCGCAGTGACGGAGCCTGTGACGGGATCAAATACGGGTCTAAGTTGTGCTAATTCATCAAGGCTTGGGTTATAACGGATAACTTCATCCGTGCTGACGCGTATAAAATCTCCTGCTGCATCATGACCATTAATGGCAACAAGTTCGTTGTCAAAATAGCCTTTTTGGGTCGCGAGGGCGGCTAAATGGTGTGAGCGATAGGCGAATTTGTCTTGTTCTTCACGAGATATTTGAAATGATTTTGCTAACATTTCTGCAGTTAACCCCATTGAGAATGAGGCCTTTGCCACAGAAAGATTTAATGCTGGGTTAAAGTCAGCATTATAGGTCATCGGTACATGACCCATATGTTCAACGCCACCAATTAAGGCAACTTGGCTCTCTCCTAACATAATTTGGCGAGCACCATCATGCAAGGCTTGCATCGAAGAGCCACATAAACGATTGACGGTTACCGCCGGAACTTTATGCGGTAATTCTGCTAATAGTGCGGCATTACGTGCAATATTAAAGCCTTGCTCTAAAGTTTGTTGCACACAGCCCCAAATCACATCGCCAATATCATTGGGATCAATATCAGGGTTACGCTTAAGCAAAGCTTGCATTAATTGCGCAGAGAGATTTTCAGCTCTTACATGGCGAAATGCCCCGCCTTTTGAACGTCCCATTGGGGTGCGAACACCATCAATTATGACAACCTTTTCCATTTCTTCTCTCCTTAAGCGAGTTCTCTGATGTTAACATCTACTTTTGCAGGCTTTGGATAGTAGGTTTCGTTACGTAATGCTTTTTGTTTTAAGCTCTCAGGAATTTGGTAAAGTGGCCCTAATTCTGAGTATTGCCCTGCATTTGCAACAAATTGTGCTAATCCAATGGTATCGAGGTAACGGAAGACACCACCACGGAAAGGAGGGAAGCCTAAACCATACACTAATGCAATATCGGCTTCTGCAGGTGAGGCGATAATGCCTTCATCTAAGCAGCGAATAACTTCATTGATCATTGGGATCATCATACGAGCAATAATAGTGTCTTGGTTAAATTCCTGTTTTTTGCCGACATGATGTTCAATAAGGCTGTGAATATCGTTATCTACCTGCTTTTGTTTTTTACCACGCTTATCAATAGTGTAGTCATAGAAACCATGATTATTTTTCTGACCATAGCGTTGTTGTTGATATAAAAGCGCAATAACGTCTTTATCAATACTGCCCATTCTGTCTGGGAAACCTTGAGCCATCACTGCTTGAGCATGATTCGCTGTATCGATACCGACAACATCCAGTAAATAAGCCGGACCCATTGGCCAGCCAAAGGCTTTTTCCATCACTTTATCTACAGCAATAAAATCAGCACCATCTCTTAATAAAAGAGAAAATCCGGCGAAATAAGGGAAGAGCACACGATTGACAAAGAACCCCGGACAGTCATTAACAATGATTGGCGTTTTACCCATTTTGCTAGCATAACTGACAATGCGATTAATCGTCTCTTCGCTGGTTTTTTCACCTTTAATGATCTCAACTAAAGGCATGCGGTGAACGGGATTAAAGAAGTGCATTCCACAGAAATTTTCAGGGCGTGTTAGGGATTTGGCAAGTAGCGAAATGGGGATTGTTGAGGTATTCGAAGCAAGTACAGCATGATCAGCAAGGAGCGCTTCGGTTTCAGCAAGTACAGAGGCTTTTACTTTAGGGTTTTCAACCACAGCTTCGACCACAATTTGTGCATCAGCTACACTGGCATAGTTTAGGGTAGGATGAATAGAGGCGAGGGTTTTTGCCATATCAACGGCACTCATACGTCCTTTTTCTTGACGTTTTTGTAACAGACTGAGTGCTTCTGTCATACCCAATTCAAGGGAGTTGGCATTAATATCTTTCATGGTAACAGGAATGCCTTTTAGTGCAGATTGATAGGCAATTCCGCCACCCATGATCCCCGCGCCTAATACTGCCGCTTGTTTTGGCAAGCTAGCATGACGTTTTTTAGTAATACCTTTCACATATTGGTCATTAAGAAAAATACCCACTAATGCTTTGGCAACATCGGTGCGGGTCAGTTTGACAAAGTTTTCTGTTTCCAATTCAAGTGCTGCTTTTCTATCTAGAAATGCGGCTTTTTCTATCGTATTAACGGCGGTCATTGGGGCTGGATAATGAGGGCCTGCGACTTTCATCACCATGCCTTTTGCCACAGTAAATGACATTTTATGTTCAAGTTCCGTTAATCTTAATGCCACAGTTTTAGGTTGACGAGCAGCTTGCCAGTCAAATTTGCCATCAATGGCTTGCTCTATCAGTGAAATGGCACTTTCTTTTAGCTTATCAACAGGGACAATAGCTTGAATTAAGCCATTCTTAAGTGCTGT
This sequence comes from Proteus sp. G2674, assembly GCF_009915195.1. Taxonomy (NCBI): domain Bacteria; kingdom Pseudomonadati; phylum Pseudomonadota; class Gammaproteobacteria; order Enterobacterales; family Morganellaceae; genus Proteus; species Proteus sp. G2674. The sequence goes on along the minus strand of NZ_JAABLS010000010.1, from coordinate 6,818 downwards.
TTCGGCATTAATATCTTTACCTGCGGTAATAATTTCTAAGGCATTATCAACGCCAATAAGGCGAGGTAGCCGAACAGAGCCACCAAAACCCGGCATAATACCAAGTTTTGTTTCGGGTAAACCAATGCGTAAATCCGGTGATGCAATACGAAAATCCGTTGCTAATACACATTCACAGCCACCGCCTAGGGCGTAGCCATTAATGGCAGAAACAGTAGGAACGGGGAGATCTTCTAATCGATTGAAAATATGATTAGCAAAATGTAGCCATTGTGTCAGTTCTTCAACGGGTGCATCAAAAAGTGATAAAAATTCGGTAATATCGGCACCAACAATAAAGGCGGGTTTTTCTGAACGTAAAATAACCCCTTTTAGATCAGATGTGTTTTCTAATACTGTTAACGCTTCGCTTAACATTGCCACCGTTTTTGTATCTAATTTATTAATAGAACCGCTAGCATTGAAAACGAGCTCAACAATACCTTGCTTCACCCAATCGGCTTGAATATTTTCGCTTTGATAGAGCATTTGTATTCTCCCTAAAGTATAAACTGGTATGACCAGATAATTAGAGTGTGAATACAATGTTAATTAATTGCAAATATTTGATTAAGGAAATGTAGGTCTGATCACAATGAAATTATCTAATGTATTGATTTTTATATGATTGGTTTAAATGAATAAATTAGCATAATTAAGGATCGTAAAAACATAGTAATAAGTCATGGTAAGCTATTTTTGCTATGGTGTTACCCTGTAAAAGAGTTGGCGTGTTAAGCTGAATAATTAACAATAAATAAAGATAGGTGATTAGTAATGGAAAAATTGCTTTCTCTGTATCAAGAACATATCAAAACACTACAAAATCGTACTCGTGATGCTTTATCTAGACACCACCTTGATAATGTCTTGATTCACTCTGGTGAACCTATTGGTGTTTTCCTTGATGATAGTGATTACCCTTTTAAAGTGAATGCACACTTTAAAGCGGGGGTGCCAGTAACTGATGTGCCACATTGTTGGTTATTGGTTGATGGTGTCAATAAACCAAAACTCTGGTTCTATTCACCTGTTGATTATTGGCATAGTGTTGAAGCTTTACCAAGTAGCTACTGGACCCATGAAATTGAGCTGATCCATTTAAAAAATGTCGATGATATTCAAAAAGAGCTAGCACCTTTTATTAATAAAAATACTGCTTATATTGGGCCAAATACACAACGGGCTGATTCATTAGGTGTCAGTCTTGATAATGTTAATAACCAATCTCTTCTTAACTATTATCATTATTATCGTGCTTATAAAACGGGTTATGAACTGGCATGTATGCGCGAAGCGCAGAAAATGGCAGTCAATGGACATATCGCCGCTCGTGAGGCATTCCAAGCTGAGTTAAGTGAATTTGATATTAATATGGCTTATTTAATGGCAACAGGACATCGGGACACAGATGTACCTTATGGCAATATTGTTGCATTAAATGAACATGCTGCTGTTTTGCATTACACCAAATTAGATCATCAATCGCCAGATGAATATCGTAGTTTCCTCATTGATGCGGGAGCAGAGTATAATGGGTATGCTGCGGATATTACGCGTACTTATTCAGCGAAAGAAAATCATGAATTTACTGCTTTAGTCAAAGATATGAATGATGCGCAACAGGCATTGATAGCGACAATGAAAGCGGGAGTACGCTACAGCGAATATCATATTCAAATGCATCAACGTATTGCCGGATTATTACATAAATACGGTATTGTTAAGGGAATTAGCGAAGAAGAGATGGTGAGTGAAGGATTAACAACTCCCTTCTTACCACATGGATTAGGCCATGCGCTAGGTTTACAAGTTCATGATGCGGGTGGATTTATGCAAGATGATAAAGGGACTCATTTAGCTGCACCAGCCATGTATCCTTTCTTACGTTGTACACGTATTGTAGAGCCGGGAATGGTACTTACCATTGAGCCAGGATTCTATTTTATTGATTCGTTATTAGCACCTTGGCGTGAAGGGAAATATCGTAGTCATTTTGATTGGCATTTGATTGAACACTTCAAGCCTTTTGGTGGCATTCGTATTGAAGATAATATTATTATCCACGATAACAAAATTGAAAATATGACAAGAGACTTACATTTAGCCTGATGAAAGCTTATTTGATCCCCGCTGAAACGGTAGAATTCAGTGAAGAAATAAAGAAGAGCCGTTTTATTACATTTATTGCTCATACTGAAGGGATTGAGGCTGCCAAAGCGTATATCCAATCAATTAAAGCGCAGTTTCCCGATGCTCGGCATCATTGTTGGGCATTTGTTGCTGGAAGACCTGATGATTCACAACAGTTAGGATTTTCTGATGATGGTGAACCAACAGGTACGGCGGGAAAACCTATTCTAGCACCCCTGTTAGGGAGTGGTATGGGAGAGGTGACTGCGGTTGTGGTACGTTATTTCGGCGGGATCAAATTAGGCACTGGCGGATTAGTTCGTGCTTATGGCAATGGGGTACAGCAGGCATTAAAACTTTTGCCAACGAAAACCAAAGTACCTCAGCGCCGATTTCTTGTGGAGTGTGAATATTCCTTGGTGTCATTACTTGAGCAAGTTGTTGCAGAATATCAAGGGAAGATCCTCTCTAGTGAATATACTGATAAAGTCACTTTTGAACTATCATTGCCAGCAGTAGAGAGTGAAAAAGTTGAAAGTAAACTACGCGATATCAGTCGTGGCAGTATGCAATTAATATGTTTAGAACCGAATGAATAATCGTTGCTACCAAGGAAATCGCTAAATGCATTTTCGTTCAATAACCCGAATTGTTGGGCTACTTGTTATTTTATTCTCTGTCACGATGATCATCCCCGGTATCGTTGCGTTGATCTATCGGGATGGTGCAGGACGAGCATTTAGTCAGACATTTATTGTCGCTCTTATTATTGGGCTAATGTTGTGGATCCCCAATCGAAACAATAAAAGTGATCTAAAACCCAAAGAAGGTTTTCTTATTGTGGTTTTATTTTGGACTGTGTTAGGCAGCGTAGGGGCATTGCCTTTTATTTTTTCGGAACAACCTCATCTATCGATTACCGATGCCTTTTTTGAATCTTTTTCCGGATTAACAACCACAGGGGCTACGACACTTGTTGGGTTGGATAGCTTACCTAAAGCGATTTTATTTTATCGCCAAATGCTGCAATGGTTAGGGGGAATGGGGATCATCGTATTAGCGGTGGCAATTCTTCCACTGTTAGGCGTTGGGGGAATGCAGCTTTATCGGGCAGAAATGCCCGGGCCTTTGAAAGACAATAAAATGCGCCCAAGGATCGCAGAAACTGCGAAAGCATTGTGGCTGATTTATGTCTTACTCACTATTATTTGTGCCCTTGCGTTGTGGATTGCGGGTATGGACGTGTTTGATGCTATCTCGCATAGTTTTTCTACCATTGCAATCGGTGGATTTTCTACCCATGATGCAAGCATTGGCTATTTTAATAGTCCAACAATTAACGTCATTATTGGTGTTTTTCTATTAATTTCAGGGTGTAACTTTGCTTTACACTTTTCGGTTTTAACAGGGCGAAGCCTCAATATTTATTGGCGAGATCCTGAATTTCGCATGTTTATCTTTATACAGCTCGGATTAGTGATTATTTGTAGCCTTATTCTATGGCTCTATTCGGTATATGACTCTGGATGGACAACAATTAATCAAGCTTTTTTCCAAGTTGTTTCAATGGCAACAACCGCAGGGTTTGCAACAGATAGTTTTGCCCAGTGGCCAACTTTTTTACCTCTGTTACTGTTGTGCTCTGCCTTTATCGGGGGCTGTGCTGGTTCAACGGGGGGGGGATTAAAAGTAATCCGCATCTTACTGCTATTTTTACAAGGCTCTCGTGAATTAAAACGTCTTGTACACCCTAATGCGGTTTATACGATTAAACTAGGACATCGAGCATTACCAGAGCGTATTATAGAAGCGGTTTGGGGTTTTTTCTCAGCATATGCTTTAGTGTTTATTATTAGCTTAATGCTATTAATAGCGACAGGCGTTGATGAGTTTTCTGCTTTTTCTGCTATTGCTACAACACTTAATAATTTGGGTCCAGGATTAGGTATTGTTGCTGATAACTTTACAACAATGAATCCAGCCGCTAAGTGGATACTTGTTGTCACCATGTTATTTGGCCGATTAGAAGTTTTCACATTATTGGTTTTATTTACACCAACATTTTGGCGTGATTAACCAAAAACAAGGAGTGATGTATGAGCGCGCTGTTGCTGTACTGCAGTACAGATGGTCAAACTAAAAAAATAATGACGCACATAGCTAATGAACTAAGACAACAGGGCTATGAATGTGATGTAAGAGATTTAACTGCTGTTCACCATAGCCTTAATTTATCTGCTTATAATAAAGTGTTAGTTGGGGCATCAATTAGATATGGCTATTTTAATAAAGTACTGGATAAATTTATTACCCAACACCTTTCTCAATTAAATAGTATGCCATCCGCCTTTTTTGGGGTGAACCTTACGGCAAGAAAAGCTGAAAAGAGTACGCCAGAAACCAATGCTTATATGCGTAAGTTTTTAGATAAGACTCCATGGAAGCCTAGATTAACAGGTGTTTTTGCAGGCGCGCTTCTTTACCCACGTTATAAATGGATTGATAGAGTGATGATCCAGCTTATTATGAAGATGACTAAGGGTGAAACCGATCCAACAAAAGAAATCGAATATACTGATTGGAATAAAGTTAGCGAATTTGCGACAAAATTTTCCAAAATTGAGTGATATCTGTTCGTTGTGACCTGTTTTTTGTACGTATTGTTGGGGTTTTAATCGAACGGTGAATTTTTTTCAAAAAACACTTGCGCTAATCTGAGAAGCCCCTATAATGCGCACCCACTGACCGACGATGAGCTGACAACAGCAACGACGGAAAGGGAAGAGAAAAGAAAAAAGTTTGAAAAAACTCTTGACTCTTCAGAGGAATAGCGTAATATACGCCTCCTCGCAACAACGCAGAAGACCGGAAACGGCAGCGATAGTTGCATTGCTCTTTAACAAATTATCAGACAATCTGTGTGGGCACTCGCAGAGACGATATCTTCTAAAAAATTAGATGTATCAAGTCTTGAAGAGTGACTAACAAGTTAATTCATATAATGAATAAGCTAAGTTTTCGATTTCTTTGAGCATCAAACACTTTTAATTGAAGAGTTTGATCATGGCTCAGATTGAACGCTGGCGGCAGGCCTAACACATGCAAGTCGAGCGGTAACAGGAGAAAGCTTGCTTTCTTGCTGACGAGCGGCGGACGGGTGAGTAATGTATGGGGATCTGCCCGATAGAGGGGGATAACTACTGGAAACGGTGGCTAATACCGCATAATGTCTACGGACCAAAGCAGGGGCTCTTCGGACCTTGCACTATCGGATGAACCCATATGGGATTAGCTAGTAGGTGGGGTAAAGGCTCACCTAGGCGACGATCTCTAGCTGGTCTGAGAGGATGATCAGCCACACTGGGACTGAGACACGGCCCAGACTCCTACGGGAGGCAGCAGTGGGGAATATTGCACAATGGGCGCAAGCCTGATGCAGCCATGCCGCGTGTATGAAGAAGGCCTTAGGGTTGTAAAGTACTTTCAGCGGGGAGGAAGGTGATAAGGTTAATACCCTTGTCAATTGACGTTACCCGCAGAAGAAGCACCGGCTAACTCCGTGCCAGCAGCCGCGGTAATACGGAGGGTGCAAGCGTTAATCGGAATTACTGGGCGTAAAGCGCACGCAGGCGGTCAATTAAGTCAGATGTGAAAGCCCCGAGCTTAACTTGGGAATTGCATCTGAAACTGGTTGGCTAGAGTCTTGTAGAGGGGGGTAGAATTCCATGTGTAGCGGTGAAATGCGTAGAGATGTGGAGGAATACCGGTGGCGAAGGCGGCCCCCTGGACAAAGACTGACGCTCAGGTGCGAAAGCGTGGGGAGCAAACAGGATTAGATACCCTGGTAGTCCACGCTGTAAACGATGTCGATTTAGAGGTTGTGGTCTTGAACCGTGGCTTCTGGAGCTAACGCGTTAAATCGACCGCCTGGGGAGTACGGCCGCAAGGTTAAAACTCAAATGAATTGACGGGGGCCCGCACAAGCGGTGGAGCATGTGGTTTAATTCGATGCAACGCGAAGAACCTTACCTACTCTTGACATCCAGCGAATCCTTTAGAGATAGAGGAGTGCCTTCGGGAACGCTGAGACAGGTGCTGCATGGCTGTCGTCAGCTCGTGTTGTGAAATGTTGGGTTAAGTCCCGCAACGAGCGCAACCCTTATCCTTTGTTGCCAGCACGTGATGGTGGGAACTCAAAGGAGACTGCCGGTGATAAACCGGAGGAAGGTGGGGATGACGTCAAGTCATCATGGCCCTTACGAGTAGGGCTACACACGTGCTACAATGGCAGATACAAAGAGAAGCGACCTCGCGAGAGCAAGCGGAACTCATAAAGTCTGTCGTAGTCCGGATTGGAGTCTGCAACTCGACTCCATGAAGTCGGAATCGCTAGTAATCGTAGATCAGAATGCTACGGTGAATACGTTCCCGGGCCTTGTACACACCGCCCGTCACACCATGGGAGTGGGTTGCAAAAGAAGTAGGTAGCTTAACCTTCGGGAGGGCGCTTACCACTTTGTGATTCATGACTGGGGTGAAGTCGTAACAAGGTAACCGTAGGGGAACCTGCGGTTGGATCACCTCCTTACCTAAGAGATACGTGTTATGTGCAGTGCTCACACAGATTGTCTGATGAAGAACGAGCA
>NZ_JAABLS010000001.1:0-39531 GCF_009915195.1 Proteus sp. G2674 | reverse complement strand
AGTTCAAGCGAATTTATCTTGCGATAAATAGCTTTGTGGGGGAATTTTCCCCCACAATTTCTCGCCAACGTTGTTGCGCCTTGTGTTCACAAGCACCCTACTTTAAATAATCATATCACTTACATTCAATACTAGTGTTTTATATTAAAATTTCTCATAAATGCATATTAATGTAATGGTTGTTAGAGACAAACAGGTGAGCTAATAAATTATTGTCTATTCTATTTATAAGATGGTAAGAAAGAATAGGACGATAGCATTATGAAAATATCACATTTCTATCGATGGATAGTATTCATCATACTCACAATATTGGCTCTTTACTTTACTGTACTCGGAGGGTATTTAGTTTCATTAGCAGGATCGCCTTTTTATCTCTTTACCGGTGTCATGCTTCTTATTATTGCAGCTTGCTTTCTAAGTCGAAAGAAAAGCACCCTATTACTCTTTAACTTTCTATTTTTAATAACGATTGTCTGGAGTATCTGGGAGTCAGGATTTGATTTTTGGGCACTCGCCCCTCGCTTAGATATTATTTTTATTCTAGGCTTACTCCTTATTCCTTTCACACTCAATAATAATGTTTACACTTGTCGTACCAATAAAATTGGCTTATTCACACTATTAGCCACTACACTTATCATTATATTAGGTAGTTCACTAACCGATCCTCATGCCATTAATGGTCAATTTACACAACAACAGCCCACCAACTCTATATCTCCTATCGGAGTAAATGATAATGACTGGCCCGCTTATGGCAGAACGCAAGCCGGAATACGCTATTCACCATTAACTCAAATCAACAGTGATAATGTTGATAAGTTAGTTGAGAAATGGACTTTTCATACCGGTGATGAAAAAAGGGCTAATGATGCCGTTGAGATAACCAACGAAGTTACGCCTATAAAAATTGAAGATAATCTCTTTCTATGTACACCTCACCAATATTTAATTAGCTTAGATCCCGCAACAGGTAAAGAGAAGTGGCGTTTTGATTCTAAATTGCAATATAACAAAAGCTTCCAGCATATGACTTGCCGAGGGGTTGCCTATTATAATCAAAATAATAGTGCCGAATTTGCCAAAAGCCTCGACGTTCGCCAACCAAGCATATCAGATGAATGTCCTGAAAAAGTCTTTCTTCCAGTCAATGATGGCCGCCTAATCGCAGTTAATGCGCAAACGGGTAATGCATGCCGTGATTTTGGTCAGAATGGAGAAATCAATCTGTTAGCTTCTATGCCTTATGCTTATTTGGGTGGATATAACCCAACATCTCCCCCTATCGTCACCGGTAATACTATTATCATTGGTGGCTCTGTTACTGATAACTTATCAACTCAAGAGCCTTCTGGTGTGATCCGTGGCTATGATGTTAATAGCGGAAAATTAATATGGGTATTTGATACTGGCGCAGAAGATCCCAATGCGATGCCAGGTAAAGAGACTCAATTTGTTCATAACTCCCCTAATGCATGGGCGCCTTTAGCTTATGATGCACAAACGGATGTGGTCTATATTCCGACAGGAGTAGGTACACCCGATATTTGGGGAGGCGATCGTCATCCATTAAAAGAGCGTTACGCTAATTCAGTTTTAGCACTAAAAGGATCGACAGGCGAGCTATTGTGGCATTTCCAAACCACCCATCATGATTTATGGGATATGGATGTTCCTTCGCAACCATCACTGGTTGATATCAAAACTGATAAAAATGAAACAATACCTGCCATTTATATCGTCACGAAAACAGGGAATGTGTTTGTTCTTGATAGAAGAGACGGTACACCTATTGTTCCTGTGACAGAAAAACCAGTTCCTACCAGTGTCAAATATGGTCCACAAACACAAGGTGAGCATTACTCACCCACTCAGCCTTTTTCAGCACTTAATTTAGCACCCAAAAATAAGTTGCAAGGTTCAGATATGTGGGGTGGCACAATGGCAGACCAGCTGTTATGTCGTATCGCCTTCCATCAGTTAAATTATGAGGGAATTTATACACCACCATCAGAAAACGGTACGCTTGTTTTTCCTGGTAACCTCGGTATTTTTGAATGGGGCGGTATTTCTGTTAATCAAGATAGACAAGTCGCGGTAATGAACTTTATTACTTTGCCCTTTATCTCAAAACTTTATTTAAAAGATCCTCAAGACAGTCAAGCAATTGACGCAGGCCACGGAGAGCAAGGTTTACAACCCATGACGGGAACACCTTATAGTGTTGATATTCATCCATTCTTATCACCACTAGGATTACCTTGTAAACAACCCCCTTGGGGATTTGTTGCTGGTGTTGATTTAACAAAAAATGAGCTTGTTTGGCAACAACGATTTGGCACCATTAGGGATAGTTTGCCTAATTTAGTGGAATTACCACCATTAAAAATTGGTGTTCCTGGGCTAGGAGGCGCTATCTCAACCGCAGGTAATGTGATGTTTGTTGCTGCTTCTCAGGATAATTATATTCGAGCATTTAATGTGACGAATGGCAAAATGTTATGGGAAGCACGATTACCCGCAGGTGGACAAGCAACGCCAATGACCTACTCTATTGGAGGTAAGCAATATGTGGTCATTATGGCCGGCGGACATGGTTCATTTGGTACTAAAATGGGCGATAGCTTAGTGGCCTATGGGTTACCTGATAATTTATAGCTTTAAATTATCAATAATATCAGGCGATTGTTATTTTCAATCGCCTTTTTATTATTTGCTAACACTCACAACCTAGCTTAATCAACTAATACCCGTTGATTGGTTGCTCCCCATAAAATTGACATTTCGGTAAACAATGCACCACTGATATCTTCAATTTCTTCTGCGGTAATTTCGCTATTACCTTGTTTGCCAAAAAATACAACTTCATCACCTGGTTTGATATTGTTAAGACTGGTAATATCAACCATAACGGTATTCATTGATGTTTTTCCTAAAACAGGTACGCGTTGCCCAGCAATTAACGCATGCCCCGCATTACTAAAAACGCGACGATAACCATCTGCATAACCTACAGGAATATTGGCTAGTACTGAGTCACGTTTTAATGTGTAAGTACGATCATAACCAACCGTATTACCTTTAGGATAATAATTAATTGAAGCAATGTTGGATTTAAAGGTCATCACACGTTTATAGTCTGTACTCGCAATGGTATCACCATAAAAAATACCTCCCACACGTACCATATCCAGCCATGACTCAGGCACGGTAATTGTCGCAAAGGTATTTGCCATATGTAATGTGACATTGTTACGCTCTAATCCCATCACCTCCAACACTTTCTGAGATTGTTGCTTAAAACGAGCCAGATCTTCCCTTACTTTATTAGCATCTTCTTCGGGATAATGAGACATAATACCAACCACTTTTAGGTTAGCTAATTGAGAAATTTGTTTTGCTTTTTCAAGCCCAGATTTATTATCGACCTCTAAACCATTACGAGACATGCCACCTGAATTTAATGCTAAATGAATAGGAATGACTTTATTTTGTTGCTTGGCAATAGCATCTAATCTTTTTGCCATATCAAGATCACCAATTAACTCTTCTACGTTATAGTTGGTAGCCTGTGCCATTTCTTGTTCTGTCGCATTACGCACTCGCATTAAACGGCCTTTAAATCCTAAATCACGTACTTCTTTTAATTCTTGGTTATTTGTTACACCAATACATTGCACATTATTTTCTATCATAATTGGGGCAACTAACGATAAATCATGCCCATAAGCATCTCCTTTTAACACAGCACAAAGAGAGGATTGCTTACCTAATAATGATTGGACTTTTTTTACATTAAAGTCGAGTGCGCTTCGTGAAATTTCAATCCATGAATTATTGACAATAGCAGGCTGAACTTGAGCCACTTGAGTTGCTGGTGGATTATAATTTACAGGCTGTTGGCAAGCAGTAATAACGAAAAGTGGTAATAACGCAAGATATCGAATAGCTAAAGACATCTTCTTTCTTCCTTAGTGATTATGATGTTAAACCTATTTTTATAATTAATTAGGCACAAAAATATACACATAGTGAATATTCACTTAGGATAATAGCATTATTATTCAGATAATAAATATAAAAATTCATCTCTGCATAAATGCCAATAAGAGAGAGGATTTAAATACACTATTTCTACCAAAAAAATGCCCGACTGGTTAAAAAGTCGAGCATTTATTAAAATTCCACTAATAAGTAATATCAACGTCAGTAATATTAACGAACAATAATCCCTAATAGAATACCAATCACACCGAAGTCTGCATCACTAAATGTGGTATTGGCAATACCAATATCACCAAGTACAGGTAATAAAAATACGGGTAAGAAAGTAATCAATAAACCTTGAGCAAAAGCACCTAAAATAGCACCTCGGCGTCCCCCTGTGGCGTTACCAAATACGCCTGCAGTTGCACCCACAAAGAAATGAGGTACCACCCCAGGTATAATGACAGTCCAATCTAAAGCATAAAGAATAAACATGCCAATGACACCCGCTGCAAAACTACTCAGAAAACCGACTAAAACGGCATTAGGTGCATAAGGAAATACGACGGGACAATCAAGCGCAGGTTTTGCATTGGGGACTAACTTATCAGAAATGCCTTTAAATGCAGGAACAATCTCTGCAATCACCATACGTACACCTTGTAGGATAATATAAACACCTGCCGCAAAGGTGATGGATTGCATTAAGGAGAACATAAACCAGTTTTTACCACCACTAACTTCACGAACAAAAGTGTCACCGGCAAATAAACACGTAATAATAAAAATTATGCCCATGGTGAAAGCGATCGCAACTGGCGTATCACGCAAAAAGAGTAAACTCTTAGGTACATTCATCTCTTCCGTTGAATGCGCTTTATTGCCAAATTTACTACCAATAAAACCAGATACAACATAGGAAATAGTAGAGAAATGGCCTAATGCGACATCATCAGAGCCGGTGATCTTTTTCATATAAGGATGTGCAATAGCTGGGAAAAATACCATTGATACCCCAACAACTAATGAACCTACTGCAACTAATACCGCCCCTTCTAAACCCGCTGTTGCCAAAATCACCGCGACCATCATCGACATAAATAAAGTGTGATGACCCGTTAAGAAAATATATTTCCACGGTGTTAAGCGTGCAATTAATATATTGATTAACATGGCAAAGAACATAATCAGTGCCATCTCTTTACCAAAGCTTTTTTGTGCAATAGAGACTATGGCTTCGTTATTAGGTACAACACCTTGAATGCCAAATGCATGTTGGAAAATCGTTGAGAAATCACCAAGCGAGTTAATGACTAAACCTGCCCCTGCACCTAAAATAACAAAACCCATAATGGTTTTAACGGTGCCCTTAATACATTCTGTCGCAGGTTTTTTCTGAGCAATTAAACCAATCAATGCGATTAAACCCACCAATATAGCAGGCTCTGAAAGCACATCGCTCATTAGAAAGCGGAAAAAGTCCATACTAGGCTCCTTATAGCGCGCCTAATTCACGTAATGCGGTCGAAAGTTTCTCTTTCATCGCAACTTTATCAATCATATTATCTAAAGAAACAATTTTGCCATTAACCGCTTGAGCATTAAGTTGTTCCGCAATATCACGAGTTCCCACATAAATATCACTCGGTGTCCCTTTTGCCGAACCTAAATCGACATGATCAACATCAGCATTGACGGCCAGATCTTTTAAAATACTTTTGATGCTCATTTCCATCATTAAGCTACTGCCTAAACCATTTCCACATACAACGGTAATTTTCATCATATTCCCCTTGGTCATTTAAAATTGAATTAATAGTGATTAATAACAGCCAATACTTCTGCCTTACTTTTTGCTTGCAACAAAGTGTCTATATCATCTTGGTTATCAAAAAGTTCAGCTAATTTCACAATGGCATTAATATGGCTATCGTTATCTGTTGCCGCTAAAACAATTAAAAGTTTCACCGGATCATTTTCATCAGCACCAAATTCCACCCCTTTTTCGATGATAGTTAATGCTAAAGAGAGCTGATTAACCCCTTCTTCAGGACGTGCATGAGGCATAGCAATACCTGGCCCTAATACATAGTAAGGGCCTATTTGCTCGTGTGATTTATAAATCGCATCAACATAACGAGGCTCAATACAACCTTTGTCAATTAATGGCTGACAGGCGATTTTAATTGCTTCACGCCAATCTTTGACTTGTGGGATCACTTGTACCACATCCGGTGTTAATAATGTTTTAAGCATATTTATAACCTCAGTAAGGTGCTTTTTTGATCTCTGTATTAAGGATAATAATCACTAATGGTAGCGCTATCTAGATAGATTATGTGTAATTGTGATAGCGCTATCATTTTGATGAAATGTTAATTGCGAACAAGTGCAACAATTGACACTGTATTGTTTCTGCAGAGTGGGAAAATTTCAGGTAGGATCTGCGAATTAAAAATAAAGTCGAATAAATCTGATCACGATGATAAAAACACGTAAACGCCGAAATACAGGTCGCGTCACTTTACAAGAAGTTGCTAAACATGCCGGAGTCGGTTCAATGACCGTATCTCGCGCATTGCGTACGCCTGAATTAGTGTCGGATAAATTAAGAGAAAAAGTTAACCAAGCAGTGGCAGAGTTGGGATATATCCCTAATGCCTCAGCAGGGGCCTTAGCTTCCGCTCAAAGCCATATTATTGCTGTACTACTGCCCTCTTTTACTGATAAAGCCAGTGCTGATTTTATGCAATCATTGCAGCAGATCCTCAGCCGTCATCATTATCAAATATTAGTGGGATGTTATGAATATCAGCTCCATAAAGCGACTGATGTAATTAACATGCTATTACAGAGTAACCCTGCCGCATTAGTTGCCTTTGGCTCCCAATTAAGTGATGTACAGTTCTTACATATCAGTAATGCCAATGTGCCTGTTGTCAGTGTCGCGAGTCAATCTAATGAGCAATCTGCAATAAGTATTGATTGCGGTTATGAAAAAGCGGCATTTGATTTAACCCATTATTTAATTCAGCAAGGTAAACGTTGTGTCGGCTATGTTGGTGCGCTACAAGGACAACGTTTACACCACCAGCAAATTACCGGCTGGTCGCGTGCTTTATTAAAAAATTATTTAAATGCTGAGCAAAGTGTTACTACGCCCGACCCCGCTTCTATGGCATATGGTCGACAAGCATTAACAGAGATTTTATTACGTCAGCCCGAACTAGATGCCGTTATTTGTAGCCATGAGAGTATTGCTTTGGGAATGATGTTTGAGTGCCAACGAAGATTAATTAAAATTCCCCAAGATCTCGCTATCGCCTGCTTAGAAGGCTCTGAAAATAGCGCCCAAATAGCACCTTCCCTGACATCTATACATTTTAATTACCATAAAATAGGTAAAGAGGCAGGTAAGCACCTAATTGCACTATTGCAACATTTACGTGATGAGGTTGATAACGCTATGTTTGAAAATACCGTTATCAACTATGCTTATCGTTTAGAACTCGGACAAAGTACCCCTTAGTCAGTGGTTTCTTTTGTGTCCAAGCGAGTACTATTATTTCGCGTTAACCATAGAGAGAGTGCTTTAAGTGAATCAGGGGTAAATTCATCACAACGTTCAGTGATTTCTAAGGGAGTAAGCCAGCATACTTCCTCGATTTCTTCTGGCTGTAATGCAAATGGCCCATGTGATACACAACTAAATAAGCTTCCCCAAACGCGGCAACTCTCATCGTCATAATAGAATTGTCCATGTTCGGCAAAAGGAACCCCGGCAATACCTAGCTCTTCTTCTGCTTCACGACGTGCACTTTCGAGTGCATTTTCACCTTGTTGTACTACACCACCCGCGGTTGCATCTAACCAACCTGGATAGAAATCTTTTGTTTCAGTACGGCGTTGTGCCAAAATTTTTCCCATGCCATCGTGCACGACAATATAAGTTGCTCGGTGACGTAGGTTTTCTGCTCGCATTTGTTGACGTGTTGCTTGTGCAACAACTTCATTTTTTTCATCAACAATATCAACCCACTCGACCACTGCCGTATTTTCTTGTTCCATCCTCAACAAACCTTTTTTAATCGATGCTAAACGATCGTAATTTTTATCCTGAATATACCAAAATCACCATATTTCACCACTATAATAATCATAGGTAATTTGCTTTATTCATCTTGCGATTTTTTGCTTTTTATGATGTTACTAGGCAGACTGTAAAATATACGCTATTGAATATCACCTTATTGCGGAGGTTTTATGATCGATCTTTATTATGCAAACACCCCGAATGGCCAAAAAATTACGCTTTTCCTCGAAGAAGTCGCCATGCCTTATACTTTGCATCATGTTGATATTGGCAAAGGTGATCAATTTAAACCCGAATTTTTAGCTATTTCACCCAATAATAAAATTCCTGCTATTGTCGATAATGCTCCCGCTGACGGTGGTGAGCCACTCTCTATTTTTGAATCAGGTGCTATTCTTATCTATTTAGCAGAAAAAAGTGGCAAATTACTTAGCCATGATCTGCGAGAAAAAATGACCCAACTGCAGTGGCTATTTTGGCAAGTGGGAGGATTTGGTCCTATGCTTGGACAAAATCATCACTTTACGCGTTACGCCCCTGAAAAAGTACCTTACGCAATCAATCGTTATACAAAAGAGACCGAGCGTTTATATCAGGTGTTAGAGAGCCGACTCGCTCAATCTCCTTATCTTGGTGGAAACGATTATAGCATTGCTGATATAGCCACCTATACTTGGGCTCGTTACCATGACACACATCATATTGATCTAGCAGATTATCCTGCGGTAGAAAAATGGCTAAATACAATAAGCCAACGTCCAGCAGCCAAAAAACTGTTTGGTTAGTGACTAATCTCACCTATCAGGATGATACAACCTTAATTAGGATAGAGTAATCAGGAGGATGGTGATGAATATACTTATCACAGGTGGAACCGGATTAATTGGCAGAGCACTTATCTGCCAACTCGCATTAGATAAACATAATATTACCGTACTTTCCCGTTCGCCACAGAAAGTCTACTCTCATTTCTGTAATGAAATGGCGTGTTGGACGCATTTAGATGATAAAGAAAACTTAAACCAATTTGATGCAGTGATTAATCTTGCTGGAGAACCAATTGCAGACAAACGCTGGACACCGGAGCAAAAACAAACGTTAGTTAATAGTCGATGCAAATTAACCCAAAAGCTGGTGGATTTAATAAAAGCCAGCGACTCTCCCCCTAGTGTTTTAATTTCTGGCTCTGCGGTGGGTTTTTATGGTGATCAAGGTGAAAATAATGTCACTGAAGAGACGCCACCTAAGGATGAATTTACTCATCAACTCTGTGCCAAATGGGAAAATATTGCACTCGATGCACAAACGCCATTAACACGGGTGTGTTTGCTACGTACTGGTATTGTACTCTCTACAAAAGGAGGGGCATTACCTAAAATGAGCCCGCCTTTTAAATTAGGTTTAGGTGGAAAATTAGGTAATGGTAAGCAATATATGCCATGGATACATATTGATGATATGGTCAATGCCATCGTATTTTTACTTAATAATAACAATACCCAAGGCGCCTTTAATCTGACAGCCCCTCATCCAGTACAAAATAAAGTATTTACCACGACTTTAGCTCACGTACTGAAACGCCCTGCATTTATGACGGTTCCTGCCACAATATTAAAATTAATGATGGGAGAAAGTGCCACATTAGTTTTAGGTGGGCAACAAGCGTTTCCTAAGAAACTGCTCGATGCAGGATTCAGCTTTCGTTACCCACAACTGGAAGGCGCTTTAGAAGATATTATTCGCCATAAAAAATAGTCACTCGTCACACAGGGGATCAACGGGCAGGTTTATCCCCTTGCCAACGCTGAAAAAGATCATCCGGCAAGTCAATGTCAAATTGATCAAGCACTCGATTTACTGTCTGATTAACAATGTTATCAATCGTTTTAGGCTGAAAATAAAATGCAGGTACTGGTGGCATAATGATGGCTCCAAGCTCAGCAGCTTGAGTCATTAAACGTAAGTGCCCTAAATGTAACGGTGTTTCGCGTACACATAGCACTAATTTACGTCCTTCTTTTAACACGACATCAGCGGCACGTGTCACTAACGTATCAGTATAGCTATGTACAATACCGGAGAGGCTTTTAATCGAACAAGGTAAAATAACCATACCATTGACCCGAAACGAGCCTGAGGAGATAGTCGCCCCTATATCTCGATCGTCATAAATAATATCAGCTAAAGCATGAATATCTTTGAGAGAATAATTCGTTTCTAATGAAATGGTACGACGCGCCGCTTGACTGATCACCAAGTGAGTTTCTACGGATGGCACGGATTTAAGTATTTCTAATAAACGAATACCATAAATTGCACCACTGGCACCTGTTAGCCCGACAATCAGCTTTTTCATTATAATCCTCAGAATATATATCTTTGTTAATCATTATGATGATTAACCCTCAAAAAACAAGCGCCGATGTAGTGTTACGCTAGCATCGACGCTTGATAAAGGTGACTATTTTAACGGAAAATTAGCCTTCGTTATAGATTTCTAAGTTCTCAGCTTCATGTTGATCACGAATTTTATGTTCATCATCACGACGTAAATTTTCAAGGTAATCTAAATAGCCTTGATCAATATCTTTTGTGATATAGACACCATCAAATACAGAGCATTCGAATTGGTTGATATCTGGATTTTCTTCTTGAACAGCGGCAATTAAATCAGAGAGATCTTGAAAAATAAGTCCATCAGCACCAATCAGTTTACGTATTTCATCCACTTCACGCCCATGAGCAATTAATTCATTGGCATTAGGCATATCAATACCATAAACATTAGGGAAACGCACTTCTGGAGCGGCTGAGGCAAAATAAACTTTTTTAGCCCCCGCTTCTCTCGCTAACTCAACAATTTGCTCTGATGTTGTGCCACGTACGATAGAGTCATCGATAAGTAACACGTTTTTATCGCGAAATTCTGCACGGTTGGCATTTAGTTTACGACGTACTGATTTACGACGCTCTTGCTGACCAGGCATAATAAAAGTACGTCCAACATAACGATTCTTCACAAAACCTTGTCGATAAGGTTTATTTAAGATATGAGCAATTTCTAATGCAATATCACAAGAAGTTTCAGGAATAGGGATCACCACATCTATTTGTAAATCTTCCCACTCTTTAGCAATTTTAGCGCCGAGTTTTTGCCCCATACGTAGACGGGCGTTATATACGGAAATTTTATCAATAAAAGAGTCTGGGCGCGCAAAATAAACATACTCAAATAGACAAGGCACTAATTGCGGATTTTCAGCACATTGACGGGTAAACAGTTGTCCTTGCTCTGTGATATAAACAGCCTCACCGGGTGCTACATCACGCAAGAATTCAAATCCTAGTGTATCTAGAGCGACACTTTCAGACGCAACCATATACTCACTGCGTCCATCTTCTAAAGTACGTTTGCCTAACACTAAAGGACGAATGCCATAAGGATCACGAAAAGCTAATAAGCCGTGGCCGATGATCAAAGCAACGCAAGCATAAGCGCCACGTAATTTTTTATGCATAGCCGCAACAGCGGTAAAAATATTATCTGGCTCTAGCGGAAAATGATCGAAGCGATCTAATTCATACGCTAGCACATTGAGTAAAATTTCGGAGTCTGAGGTGGTATTGATATGTCGACGAGCAGTTTCAAATAATTGACGACGCAACAAATGCGCATTAGTTAAATTACCATTATGTGCAAGTGTGATCCCAAAAGGTGAGTTAACATAAAAAGGTTGCGCTTCTGATGCACTCGAACTGCCCGCGGTTGGATAACGTACATGTCCTATTCCGATAGTTCCTTTTAAACGCAACATATGACGCGTTTCAAAGACATCTTTCACCAGCCCATTTGCTTTGCGTAGACGAAAACCGTTATTCTCATCAATTGTTGCAATGCCTGCTGCATCTTGACCTCGGTGTTGTAACACCGTTAACGCATCATAAATCGATTGGTTTACTGGATTAACTCCAGCGATACCGACAATACCGCACATGAAAAGATCCTCATCAGCCAGACGGAGAGGTTACATTTTCTCCGACACGAAACTTGACGCATTTTGTAGGTAGTCAAAGAACCACCTAATAATATGGTTGAATTGAGGAATAAGCTCAGAACGTTGCCAATCGGCACTGTCTGCCATAGGAGTAAAAGCACCCAAGACAAAAAGTAACGCTGATACAATCAGCACACCTCTTAAAGCCCCGAAACAGATCCCCAACACACGATCTGTACCTGATAACCCTGTGCGTTGAACAAGAGAGCTAATCACATAATTAATCACCGCACCGACAATTAGCGTTGCAATAAACAGTGTGACAATCGCAATCCCGTTACGAACCAGCTCATCTTCAAACCGAGTAAAATAGACGGCTAGATAAGGATAAAACTGACTTGCAACAAAAAAACCACAACCCCAGGTGATAAGTGATAATGCTTCACGAACAAAGCCACGGATCAGGCTAACTAATGCAGAAAAACCGATAATGGCAATAATGGCGTAATCTATCCAGACCATAAATCTCTATCCAATAACGATGCCCCGCATTAATACGGTAGCATTCTAACAGAAAACGAAAACGTTTGCGTAACCCTAATTTTCGATAATTTTAAAATAATTTACGGCGACATGAAAAATCATAATCGCCGCAATAAGTTAACACCTTGTTACTTCATCCATCTGATGTCTCATCAACATAGTTATGGTTTATAGGCTCTTACTTCACCTTGCAAGCCTGTTAGCTCTTTAAGGCGAGGTAACATCGCCTGTAACTCTGCTTTTGAGGCATTAGGCCCAATATAAATACGTGTCACTTTTCCTGAAACAGGGCGAGCAGGCACGGTATATACTGGATAACCGGAGAGATGCATTTTTGCAATAATTTCTTCAACTTTCGCCGCATTTTTCAAGGCACCTAACTGCACAACCCAAGCCTCACCTTTCGGTGCTGTTGTTTCTGGTACCGCCGGTGGCGGGGTAGTTGGTGGCTCTACAGGCGGATTAACCACTTTAGGTGGCTCAACAACCGGTGTTGATGGCGCTACTTGAGGCTCCGATACTTCAGGAGTAGAAACTTGAGGCTGTTCAACCCCCGTCACCGCTTCAGAGATCATCGCCTCAGAAGCACCCTCTGATGGCGTTGACGGTGTCGTGGTTTGCTCAATCGGCGCTATTGATTCAATATCTTGCTCATCACCGGGTTTGGGGACTAAAGGAATAGAGGCAAATTGGTCTTCGTTATATTTCTTATCGCCGTCAAATAATGTAGGAAGAAAAATAACCCCTACCGCCACAAGAACAACGGCTCCGACTAAGCGATTTTGAAATTTACTTGCCACTCGCACTCTCCTTTTCCAATAGTTCCATTACATGAGCAACGGTATGGAATGATCCACATACAACCACAATATCATTTTTTTGTGCCTCAGATATTGCTTGTTGCCATGCTTGCTCGACACTATCAAATACTGCCGGATAGTCGAGGTGCTGAGCTAATACCTGAGCTGATGCGCCACGAAACTCATTCAATGGTGCAACATACCACTGATCGGCTTGAGGGGATAAACACGCTAATGTACCCGCAATATCTTTATCACCCAGCATACCAACAACAATGCGCACTTTGGTATCAGAATAACGCGGTAATTGCGCCAGTTTTTCGGCTAAATATCCAGCAGCATGCGGATTATGAGCAACATCAAAAATAACTAATGGATGCTGCGAAATTATCTGAAAACGTCCCGGCAACTGAGCTTTACTCATTCCCTCAACGATACTTTGATGGGTGATCCCTTGACTCACTTTATCATCGGTTTTCAATAAGCAGCGTATTACTGCCATTGCCGTACCTGCGTTGGCTAAGGGAATATTAGGGATGGGAAGTTTTTCAAACTGTTTATCTGCACTACGCCAATGCCAGTGATCACCATCAATAGAAAATGACCAATCAACACCACGACGAAATAATTTAGCCTGTTTCTGTTGCGCGACTTGTGCAATAGACAGTGGCATATCTGGCTCGCCTACAACAGCATAGTGATTTTTACGGAAGATACCGGCTTTTTCATGACCAATATGCTCTCTATCAGCCCCTAACCAATCGGTATGATCAAGGGCAATACTGGTGATAGCTGCAATATCGGCATCAACAATATTGGTCGCGTCTAAACGCCCCCCTAACCCAACTTCAAGAATAACCACATCAAGCTGAGCTTGTTGAAATAGTTTCAATGCGGCGAGTGTGCCGTATTCAAAAAAAGTCAGCGAAATATCGCCTCTGGTTTGCTCTATTTCAGCAAATACTTGACAAAAATCAGCTGGTGAAAGCTCTTTACCTTGAATGCGAACACGCTCGGTATAACGGACAAGATGAGGTGAACTATAAACCCCCACTTTCAATCCTGAAGCCATCAAAATTGACTCGAGCATATGGCAAGTGGTTCCTTTACCATTAGTACCCGATACAGTGATAACTTTAGGGGCAGGACGTAATACATTCAGTAATTGACCTACCTTGCCCACGCGCTCAAGTCCCATATCAATAGCACTTGAGTGTAAGTGTTCAAGATAAGAAAGCCACACCGACAAAGGCGATGTGGCTTGAGGAGCAGTTATGATATTAGACATCTTCTTTTTTATTCGTTTCGATGTTAATTTCTGGCTCATTGTCAGAAGATTCGATGTCATCAGCGATCATTTCTTCGCCTAGCAGTTCATCTTCGTCTTTCGCTAAATCATACTGAGTCAGCTTAGCCAGTAATTCAGCTAGCTCATCACGCATTTCAGGACGGCGAACTATCATATCTATCGCCCCTTTTTCTAGCAGGAATTCACTACGTTGGAAACCCGCGGGTAATTTCTCTCGTACAGTTTGTTCAATAACACGTGGACCGGCAAAACCAATCAAGGCTTTCGGCTCAGCAACATTAATATCACCTAACATTGCTAAACTTGCAGAAACCCCACCCATAGTAGGATCGGTCATCACTGAGATATAAGGTAAACCACGCTCTTGCATTTTAGCTAATGCGGCACTGGTTTTTGCCATTTGCATTAATGACATCAATGCTTCTTGCATACGTGCACCACCACTTGCAGAGAAGCAAATCAGTGGACAATTATCTTCTAATGCTTGTTCAACCGCACGAACAAAACGCGCACCCACAACAGACGCCATAGAGCCGCCCATAAATGCAAATTCAAAAGATGCGGCCACAACAGGCATTTCTTTTAACGTACCTTTCATCACCACTAGGGCATCTTTTTCATGGGTTTGTTTCTGAGCCGCAGCAATTCTGTCTTTATATTTTTTAGAGTCGCGGAATTTCAGAATATCTTTAGGCTCTAACTCACTGCCCAGCTCAGTCGTGCTTCCTGTATCAAGAAAAGTTTCTAAGCGACGGCGTGCTGAAATACGCATGTGATGATCACATTTGGGGCACACTTCTAAATTACGCTCTAATTCTGCGCGGTAAAGTACTTGCCCACAGCTATCACATTTTGTCCAAACCCCTTCTGGGATATTGGCTTTACGTGAACTCGTGATATTGCTTTTATTAAGAATTTTTTCAATCCAGCTCATTAACGGACCTTTTCGTCTGAATCTGACCTTCGCCAGTTTATACTCGTCATATTTTAAGTTGCAGCATGTTGACTGCGTTTAATTGCACAAGTCACCTACTTTGTCGGTGTGCTTTTCGTGCTGCATTCACTTATCGCCTAGCTACAACCCTAATTATTTAAAGCAGATTATTGTGAACATGTTAACTCACAATATACTGGCTATGTGGTTAGCAAAGTTTATGATGATACCGCTTACTGAATTTCAGCGCATCTCTTTATTATTGCTATTCTACGGCAAAAGCTAATGATAACTGCTCAAACCTCTTGGTTATCACTCTCTTTTTTGGCCTTTGCACTCGCTCTACGATGGCGTATCACCTCGATAACACCAGGTAAAATAGAAATAACAATAATGGCAACAATTAGCAATTTTAAGTTCTTTTGAACAATATCTAAGTCACCAAAAAAGTATCCAGCATAAGTAAATAGCAGTACCCATGCAATGGCACCCGTTACATTATAAAAAGCAAAATGACGATATGACATTTTGCCCATTCCTGCAACGAATGGCGCGAAAGTTCGGACAATCGGCACAAATCTTGCCAAAATTATCGCTTTACCACCATGTTTTTCATAGAAAGCATGGGTTTTATCTAAGTATTCTCGTTTAAAGATACGTGAATTGGGGTTACTGAAGAGTTTTTCACCAAAAATGCGCCCAATAGAATAGTTAACCGCATCACCTAAAATCGCAGCGAAAAGCAGTAAGAGAACCATTAGGTGAACATTAACATCATTGGTATCTAACGCAGATAAAGCCCCCGCAACAAACAGTAACGAATCGCCCGGTAAGAATGGCGTGACAACAAGCCCCGTTTCACAAAAAATAATTAAAAATAGAATGGCATATACCCATGTACCATATTGAGCGACTAACTCGGCTAAATGGACATCAATGTGTAAAATAAAATCAATTAGAAATTTTATTAAATCAGCAAATTGCGTTAATAATTCCATAAATCCTCAGAAAACGGGGTAATTTTATGTTTAAAGTATTTAAAATGGGTTATCTGCTAAAAATAGCGGCCCCATTGCAGGTTTAGGAAGTTCGAAACGTTCAGGGTAATCAACCGAAACAAGATATAAACCATTTGCTTTTGCAGTTGCTGCTGCTTTAGTTCTATCTTTTAAGGCTAATAATTCAGCCATCCAAGTAATAGCCTGATTACCACAGCCAATTTCCAATAAACTCCCCACAATATTTCTTACCATATGATGGACAAAAGCATTGGCTTTTATATCTACCACCACATAATCACCATAGCGTGAAACATTCACATGCATCACATTACGCCAAGGTGTTCTAGATTGGCATTGTACGGCTCTAAACGAGGTAAAATCATTCTCGCCCAATAAACATTGGGCAGCTTGATGCATTCGTTGTGCATCTAGAGGGTAATGGAAATGCGTTACCCCTGAGGATAAAATTGCAGGACGATAGCGATGATTAAAAATCACATAACGATAACGTCTTGCGGTTGCGCTAAATCGAGCATGAAAATCATTCGCTACCGTTTTTACCCAACGAACGGCAATATCTTGTGGTAAATGGGTATTAACCCCCATCGTCCATGCCGCATCTTTGCGATGAGCCGTTGTCTCAAAGTGTACAACCTGCCCGGTTGCATGAACCCCGGCATCAGTTCTGCCGGCACAAAAAACAGAGATAGGCTCATTTGCTACTTGAGATAACGCTTTTTCTAACCGTTCTTGGACACTACGAACCTCATTTTGACGTTGCCAGCCATAATAGTGGCTACCGTCATATTCAATGCCTAGCGCTATCTTTAATGGTGTGCTTTCTGTCGCAATCGCAGGCTCACTGATTGACTGCGCTATCACATCAGCACTCTCTTGGTCGTTCATCAGTAAAACTGCTCCTGCACTAATTTTTCAGCCACTTCTACAGCCATTAATGCTCCGCCAAAACGCACGTTATCTGCAACAGACCAAAATTGTAACGCTTCAGGCACACCATAATCATTGCGTAAGCAACCTAAGTTCAAGCTAACATTACCGGAAGCATCGGTGACTTGGGTTGGAAAATCATTTTCATCACTGATATTGAGGGAGTCATGTTCTTGCAATGTTTCCCGCGCTTCTTCACTTCCCATTGGACGTGATGTTTCTAACTGCACAGATTGTGCATGACCATAGAAAACAGGCGCTTGTAATGTGGTCACTGAGATAGGTAATCCATCGTCTTGCAAGATTTTACGGATCTGATCAACCATTTGGCGCTCTTCTTGAATAGAGCCTTCATTATCAACTAACAATGGTAAAATATTAAATGCCAGTTGTTTATTAAAGCGACCAAGTTCTGGAGGAACACCGTTCAGTAAACGCGCACTTTGCCCCGCTAATTCATCAACAGCTTGTTTACCAAAACGAGATACTGACATCAAATTTGTCACATTCAAGCGAGTTAAGCCTGCGGCTTCGGTTAATGGATAGATAGCGCGTAACAGTTGGCTTACCATGCTATCAGCAATAGCGATAATATTGCGGTTACGATACTCTGCCAGCATAGATGTATTCACCCCTGGTACAACTAAAGGTACATCCCACTCCATCGCAAATAAACCACTGCAATCAATAACAATACAACCTGAATCTGCTGCAAGTTGTGCGTATTGCGCACTAATCTCAACCGGCGCGGCAAAAAAAGCGAGTTGAATATCCGCCCATTCGATATTATGAATACCTTGTACTGCAACACTTTTACCCTTTACACGGATGGTTTTGCCAATACTGTCTTCACTGGCGATCGCCGTTAATTCGCCAATAGGAAAATCACGCTCTTGCAGAAGCTCTAAAATAGCTTCACCCACAGCACCTGTTGCGCCCACAAGCGCAATATTCCAACCCTCTCCCATAAAATATCCTCCAATACAGTAAAATGTTTAAATAATGTCACGTCTTATTTATGTGTTGCATTAAACCCAATAGCATTGAGTAAGCTCGCCGTTGTCGGGTTATCACATACCACCTGTAATGAAGACCATTCACGACGGACAGGGTAAAACTTACGTAGCTTATCAAACTTCCCTTTGATACCGGCAACTTTGCGCAATGGTGCATCATCACGACGTACATCATAGACAAGATGAATAAGCTGTTTGAGTAATGTTTGAGTTAATTCACCTTGTACAGAAATTGTGGAGATCAACGGTTTTGGTAACAGTGTTGATAATTCAACGTGTTGAGGTTGACCAATAAAATCACAATAAGCTTCATAAACCTGCGTTGTTCCTCTCGCCTTCCCTTCTAAGGTATAGCCGGCAATATGTGGTGTTGCGATATCAACTTTATTTAATAACTCAAGAGAAAGATCGGGTTCTGGCTCCCAAACATCTAGAACAACGCGTAACTTTTTACCTTGGTTTAAGGCTGATAATAATGCAGCATTATCAATAACCTCGCCACGGCTTGCATTAATTAAAATACGACCTTCAGGTAAAATATCGAGGTTGCTCTCATTAATTAAATGGTAACTGTTATAACGACCCGATTTATTTAGCGGTGTATGGAAAGTCAGGATATCCGCCTGCTTTAATAGCGTTTCTAAAGAATGAAATTGTTCATCATCCCCTCTATCAGCTCTAGGCGGATCACAAAGTAGTACATTCACACCTAATGCGCGTAAGCGTTTTGCCAGTCTCCCTCCAACATTGCCAACGCCAACAATGCCAACGGTTTTATCTGTTAATTGAAATCCTTCTTGCTCAGCAAACACCATCAACGCAGAGAAGACATATTCAACAACAGCGATCGCATTACAACCTGGCGCAGATGAAAACGCTATTTTTTGTTGCTCTAGCCATGCTGTATCAACATGATCAAAACCTGCCGTTGCGGTGCCGACAAATTTTACCGGTTTGCCCGCTAATAGTGATGCATTGACTTTAGTAATCGATCTCACCATCAATGCATCAGTATCATCAAGCTCTTCAATAGGTAAAGGGCGACCCGGTACAGCTTTTACTTCACCTAATTGGCAAAAAAGCTGCTGCGCATAAGGCATGTTTTCATCAACCAGAATTTTCACGGTGTTATCTCACTGATTTGTTTTTTATGTGTGTAAACAAAGGATCAAAAATAAAATTAAGCGGTCTATTTTGCCACTTATTCCAAGTAAAGCCTATTATTGACGATAAAAACTGACGCTATTTTAAGTAAATATATGAAAAGAAACCTTAACCATTGGGTAAGCGACGAAATCTTTCTGGTGTTGTTCCAGCAAATTGCTGAAACATGGCAATAAATGAGGATGATGAGCTATATCCAACATCAAAGGCCACATCATTAACACTTTTTCCTTGCTCTAACAAAGAGATAGCATGTAAAAAACGTAATCGCTTACGCCATTCACTAAAAGACATGCCTAACTCTTGCTGACAACGACGTGATAAGGTTCTTTCTGAGGTATAACGTTTTTTTGCCCATAATTCTAATGAGGTATTATCAGCAGGATTTTGCTCTAATGCTGCCAAAACGGGTGCTAACAGCTTATCTTTTGAGGAAGGTAAATAGGTATGGTGAATAGGAGATACTTTTAGTTGGTCTATTAACACTTGAGATAAACGTAGATCTTCTTTTGTTTGCGGTTTACAAACGCCACGACGGAAGAAATCGGCAAAAATCGTCGAAAAAATAGGACTTAGTTGAATAAGACAGGGTTTATCCAATAAACCTTCACACCAACTGGGTGCAATATCTAGCACCTTAAAAGATAAGGTTTTTTTATTGTAGCTTGCGTGCCCTACTTTTTCAGGGATCCATACACTAAATTCAGGTGGCGCTAAAAAACGTTGCCCGCCAGCTTCTAAATCCATTACTCCTGAGATCACATAAAGCAATTGACCAAACTCATGTTGATGATAACGAAATTCAGTTTCTGCAAGCAATTGCTCATCACGAAAACGAACCGTATCTGGATCAGAGAGTAGCCACTGCATCTCTTTTTGTTGTTCAATTGTCATCTTAATGTTGCTCTTTTATCGTTTTGTCTTTATTGACCTATCGGTTGTCTGCTTTTCATTATATATATCTAATCAGACAGGCTTACAATAGCCATCTGGTTTAAAAATAGATGTGAGAATAATGAAAAGTGTAATCTTCCCGCTGTTAGCGGTACTTATTTGGTCAATTAATGCGGTTGTCAATAAAGCGGCAACATCTGTGATAGATCCAGCTGCTATCTCATTTTATCGCTGGTTCTTAGCATTTTTACTGATGACGCCGTTTCTGTTAGTCCCTGTTTGGCATCATCGTAAAACCGTAAAACAATATTGGTGGAAATTATTTATTCTCGGCGCATTAGGTATGGGGTTATATCAAAGTTTAGCTTACTATGCGGCTTATTATGTGACAGCAACCTTTATGGGAATATTGAATTCACTTATTCCATTATTAACCGTTATTATTAGTATTTTTGTACTGCGTGTCGTGCCTACTGTAGGGATAGCTCTCGGAACTATTTTATCTATTAGTGGACTTGTCTGGTTAGTCAGCCACGGTGATCCTTCACAACTCCTTTCTCAAGGATTAGGACGTGGTGAATTAATGATGTTTATCGCATCAACTGCCTATGCATTTTACGGAGTACTTACCAAACGTTGGTCAATTCCTTTACCTAATTGGCAGTCTCTATATGTACAAATAGGTTTTGGTGTTTTATTACTAATACCTAATTTTCTTACCGCAGAAAGTATTGCATTAACAAAAGATAATGTTGGATTAGTTATTTTTGCAGGGGTTGGCGCCTCTATTTTAGCGCCTTATCTGTGGATCTTAGGTGTAATGAAATTAGGTGCAAATACAACCTCTATCTTTATGAATTTAATTCCTCTATTTACCGCAATGATCGCTGTAGCGGTGCTAGGTGAAGAGATGCACAGTTATCATTTTATTGGTGGAGGCGTTATTTTATTGGGAATATTCTTAGTACAAAAACTAAGAGCACCACTGAATTTCCGTCGTCAATCTGTCACAAAAAAAGCAGATTGTCAGCAGGAGATGTGAGTCAATGTCAGCTAGACTATAAATAAAAAAATACCGGCTAAGCAATTAGCCGGTCACTTTGCTCCCCTAGTTTTTATAAATAAAAACCAAGGCAAGAAAATCAAAGTATAAAATATAAAGTAATACAAGTATCCGTTGCAAACATTACCAACTTTTATATTAAATATCTCCTGCTTATTTAATATAAAATAATCCAGATCAATTTTTCCCCTCACCTTTTTAATGCTATCGATATTTTCATTAAGTTAACTATTTATAAAATAAAGGATTTAATCTATAAAATTAGTTTTTAATTAAATGATTGATTTAAAATTATAGTGAAAACAACTAATTTTAAACAATTAGATAGTTATTTTATCTATTGGTTCTGTATGATAAAAAAATGACAATCAATAAGATTGTGCTTTAATAATATTTACAGCATTTTTTTAACATAGTTTTCTATAAAACCAAAAGGATCTTTATTTATTTTGCAGAACAAATTTATTTATACAAAAAATAAAAAAGCAGTCACTTATTATAAGCAACTGCCTTTATCATTTATACAAGGAAAACTAAGTATAACTAACTATTTCTTATACTTACTCATCACAAGTGAAGCATTAGTGCCACCGAAACCAAAGCTATTTGACATCACTGTATCTAGTTTTTGCTCTGTTGGTTTGGTAATGATATTCATACCATCCGCTTTATCATCAAGCTCTTCAATATTAATACTTGGTGCGATAAAGCCATGCTCTAACATCAGTAGACTGTAAATGGCTTCATGAACACCTGCAGCCCCTAATGAGTGACCTGTCATTGCCTTAGTTGCAGAAATAGCCGGTGTTTTAGTTCCAAAAACTTCAGCAATCGCTTCAAGCTCTTTTAAATCACCCACAGGCGTTGATGTGCCATGAGTATTGATATAATCGACATGATCAATACCTTGCATTGCCATTTGCATACAACGTACGGCACCTTCTCCCGATGGAGCAACCATGTCAGCACCATCAGATGTTGCACCATAGCCGACAATTTCAGCGTAGATATGCGCACCACGTGCTAATGCGTGCTCTAATTCTTCAACAACCACAATACCGCCACCACCAGCGATAACGAAACCATCACGGTTTTTATCATAGGTACGAGAAGCTTTGGTTGGTGTATCATTATATTTTGTTGAAAGTGCCCCCATAGCATCAAACTCACAGGTCATCTCCCAACTTAGCTCTTCACCACCACCGGCGAAAACCACATCTTGTTTACCTAATTGAATTAATTCAACCGCATGACCAATACAGTGTGCAGATGTTGAGCAAGCTGAACTAATTGAATAGTTAACGCCTTTAATTTTAAACGGTGTAGCTAAACAAGCTGATACACCAGACGCCATTGCACGAGTTACCATATAAGGACCTACACCGCGTAGACCTTTAGCTCTCATGCCGTCCGAACC
Organism: Proteus sp. G2674; assembly: GCF_009915195.1. NCBI lineage: Bacteria > Pseudomonadati > Pseudomonadota > Gammaproteobacteria > Enterobacterales > Morganellaceae > Proteus > Proteus sp. G2674. The sequence continues at coordinate 16,364 of NZ_JAABLS010000001.1, read as the reverse complement.
TTGTACTTGGTTACGAGGAGAACCACCACCGGAGCCGACAACTAAACCAGAACGAATGTTAGAAACTTGATCTTCTGTTAGACCTGAATCTTCAATCGCTTGTTGCATAGATAAATAGGCATAAACCGATGCATCACTCATAAAACGGCGGATTTTACGGTCAATAAGACCTTCAGTATCAAGCTTAACATTACCCCAAATGTGGCTACGTAGCCCCATCTCTTTAAATTCTTCTGAGAAAGTTATCCCGGAACGGCCTTCTTTTAAAGAGTCCAGCACTTCTTGCTGGTTATTACCAATGCTCGAAACAATACCCAGACCCGTGATCACTGCGCGCTTCATTTATACCTCTTTACAATAATAGTTGTAGCTGCGGGATTTCTGAATAGCACTTTAGCGTACACTTGTACGCTGAACAAGTCCGATCAGGATCTTTTTTACAAAAATGCAGATAATATGAAAAATCTCTGCGTACTCAAAAGGTGGAAGATGCTTAAGAACAGCGTTAAGATAGCCCATTATTTTTGGTAAAATACAGGTAGTTCCGTGAATAACACTGCTATAAATACCGCCTCTTTAAGTTGGAATGAACTTGGTACTCCGATTTCAAAACAGTTTGATGACATCTATTTTTCCAACCAAGATGGTCTTGAAGAAACTCGACATGTATTCCTACATGGAAATCATTTTCCATCTCGTTTTGGTACACATGTACGCTCTGAGTGTGTTATAGCAGAAACCGGATTTGGCACAGGATTAAACTTTTTAACACTGTGGCAAGCCTTCGAGCAATTTCGTCATCACTCACCTGATGCGTCATTAAAGCGTTTACATTATGTCAGTTTTGAAAAATTTCCTCTGACTAAAGCTGATTTGCAAACAGCCCATAGCCATTGGCCAGAACTAGCACAATATTCAACAGCGCTTTGTGCACAGTGGCCTTTACCTATTGCCGGTTGTCATCGTCTTATTCTTGCTAATGGCGCGATAACGCTTGATTTATGGTTCGGTGATATCAATACATTACTGCCACAAACTCGCCAAGCTTTACATAATAAAGTTGATGCGTGGTTTCTTGACGGCTTTGCACCAAGTAAAAACCCACAAATGTGGAGTGAAACATTATTTCAAGCAATGGCAGACTCGATGCGTGAAAATGGCACTTTTGCCACCTTTACCGCAGCTGGGATAGTAAAACGAGGATTGCAACATGTTGGTTTTGAAATAAAGAAAATAAAAGGCTTTGGTCAAAAAAGAGAAATGTTAACAGGGGTATTTCCCCATCCTCCTGCCAATGCATTTGTTCCCTACTATGCCAGACCTTGTGCTACACAAAGAAAAGATATCGCTATTATCGGTGGGGGGATCGCCAGTGCATTAACTGCGCTCGCCTGCTTAAAAAGAGGCGCCAAAGTCACGCTCTATTGTGAAGATACACATCCTGCGGCAAATGCCTCAGGCAATCGGCAGGGTGTGTTATACCCATTACTTAATGGTAAATCTGATGAGTTAGAACACTTTTTCACTAGCGCTTTTTTATATGCCCGCCGTTATTATGATGAGTTAAACCATAAAGGCGTCAACTTTTCACATCAATGGTCTGGTGTTGCCCAAGTTATCTATAATGAAAAAGTACGCAAAAAAATAGCGCGAATAATCGAGCATTCCACACCTTTTTCTCAACTCGCTCATTATGTTCATCAAGATGAAATGAATTCACTTTGTGGATTAGCTATCAACCAAGATGGTCTTTTTTATCCTCAAGCAGGTTGGCTTTCTCCCACAGAGTTAACCACCAATGCATTAAAATACGCACAACAACAAGGTCTCAAGCTACTCTTTGAACATCAAGTCACTCAATTAACCTCACAACAACAGCATTGGCAGTTAGAGGTGACTCACCAAGCAACAACGTATAAAACACAACATGATTGCGTTATTTTAGCTAATGGGCACCGTATTACTGATTTTATACAAAGTGAAAAACTACCTATCAGTGCAGTAAGGGGTCAAGTTAGCCATATTTCAACGACACCTGATATCGCACAATTAAAAGCGGTGCTCTGCTATGATGGCTATTTTACGCCGGTTGATCCTCAAGATAATCTGCATTGTGTTGGGGCAAGCTTTCGTCGAGATCGACTAGATTTAAATGTTTCAATTGAAGAGCAACAAAATAATCAATGGCACCTCACGCACTGTTTAGCACAATCACCTTGGGCACAGCAGGTAGATTTTAGTGATAACGATGCGCGTGTCGGGATCCGCTGTACAATAAGAGATCACCTTCCTTTATTAGGTGAAGTACCCGATTTTGAAAAATTAGTTGTCGCCTATACGCATTTAGATCGATTTAAGCGTAGAAAGCAAACACCTATTTTGGCACCGAGTTATCATCAGCTTTATATTATTAGTGCATTAGGTTCACGTGGTTTATGCTCTGCACCTTTATCTGCGGAGATCTTAGCAAGCCAAATCTTTGATGAGCCATTTCCTGTAGAAGATAGTGTGTTAAATGCCTTACATCCTAATCGTTTCTGGGTAAGACCACTACTGCGCGGAAAAGCCATTGAATTAAAATCATAGGATCAGTCACTGAAATTACGGTTGATATTTAAGTAACTATTGTTTATTGGTTACTTAAATATCTTTATAGTATTTAAATTTCACACTTCATCGCACAACGCATTTCTCTCGCAAATCCCCCATGCTCTACTTCATTATCTAAAATTTGTTGTAAAGAATAGGGTATTTGATGCTCAAGTAAGATATGGAAACCTAAACGCTGATAATAGGGGGCATTCCAAGGGACATCGCGGAAAGTCGTTAACGTTACCGCATTAACTTGCTGTAATTTAGCTTCATTTTTTACTGTCTGGATCAGCAATTTACCAATCCCTTTATTTTGCCAATCTTGACTTACCGATAACTCATGAATAAATACACATTCAGGTAATTGTTGCGTCATGATAAAACCAACGGGATGATTGTCATGATTAACAGCAACCCAGTGAGCATGTTGATGGATAAATTGAATATGCGCCTCAACACTTTGTACGCCACTTTCGCTGATCCAACTTAATTCTTTTATGCTACTAAATAACTTTCCTGCCGATTGTTCAATCTTCGGTAGTTGGTTAGCATCAGCCAATTGAGTTGGCCGAATAGTGATCTCGTGAGTGGCGATTTTATTTGATGCGTTGGTCATAAATAATCTCTTTTATAACTTGCTATTTGCTTATTAAGAGTATCAATTACCTATAAAAAAACCATCCATAAGGATGGCTTTTTATCCGTTCTACCAAAAATTTAATCTCTAGGTAAGATCCCATAAGATTGATATTGGCTCGCTTGGTGAATAAAAGAATTATAGTATTTATTATCTTCAACAGAGTTTTTTACTGCTCTTTCACTATCGGCTTTTGATAACTTATTTATTGCTTCATGTAATGGTGTTTTAAGCTGTTTATGGATATTAGGATCATTACTTTCTTTAATTTGATCAAGCAAGGCAACCCAATTTTCTGCCTCTGCTTGAATATCAGGATCAGTAAATTGTGGTTGAGGTAAACTGTAGTCTAACGCTAGATTAACAGTATCGTTATACTCATCTTGAGGGGAAAGCGGTTTTAGATCTTGACCATAGTCAGTCATAATATATTGGATTAATTCAGGTTTATCAAAACATTTGGTTTTGATGTTCCCCATTTCGTTTTTATTATGGCTTTTAATTTCACTAGGGAAAGGTTCACCTAACGTATAAGTACATTTAAATACATTACCATCAATCAAGGTAGCATTCGTGCTTTGTAATGGCATTTCTAACTGATAGCCATTAATAACCACTTTATATTCTGTTGGTTTAAAGCGATCTCCCTTACCTTGTACAGCATAGACTTCAGATAAACGGTAATACATAAAATTATCAGGATTTAAAATTCCACCATTGTTGTTTTCATACACCATAAAAGTGGATTTATTACCTGCACTATCTTGTAAACTATGTTCGCCCGGTGAGAGTGTTAAATAACCACTTTTACCCGGCTCAACCTGATATGTTTTATCATCAACAACAAAGCTCATACTTTTTTCACTGGGATTACTGTAATAAAACTTATCTTTTTTATTATCTAAATCAAGTTGATCACAGGCAGATAAAACCAATACCGTGCTAGCAATAAGGCTTATTTTAAAGAAATTTTTCATCGTATTGTTATCCTTATCATAAATATTTTATGCAAATCATTTGCATCCCGAGAAACATTCCTAAAAAACATTTAAAAGTAATTTGGCAGAAATGGCAAGGAGTAACAAAAGATAGCACTATTATGCTTTAATCAATGAAAGAGACATCGACTTTGAAAAATCAAATAAAAACAATTGATAAATAGTAAGGAGAATTTTTGTATAAAATCCTTTCTTTTTCAAGCTCAACTGTCTTAAACAAGGTTTTCGATGTGGTTAATCGTTAGCAATCAAAGAAAAACAACCGATAGTATCGGTTGTTCTCAATATAGGTTATTTATACTAATTAATCGAGTTAACTAAATCATGCCACGTCGATAAAACCAATATTTGATCAGGAGGAGAAAGCTCTCCTGCTTTGATAGCTTTTTGAATGCTCTCTTCTACACGGGATTTTAATGCTGATAATTGCGTATTGTTTTCTTGCTCAAGCTCCGCAATTGCTAAAGTGATATGGCCTTGTAAATATCCACCAGCAAATAATTCATCATCCGTAGCATGTTCAACACGGCTATCAATTTTATCTAATAAGTACGTTTCATACTCAGAAAGCATTATTTATCCTCAATATATAATGTTGCTATCAGATTTAAGTCACTCGATGTTTCAATAGCAACCTTATTACCTCAGGCTTTATTGGTTTACTAAAACCTGCACAGTGGATAGACGAGGATAGTTTATCTCGTCATCCTTAATTAACGAGGGGATTTTCCTGATAAGGAAATTGTTCCGGCGTTAACTCAGGTGTATTGTAAAACAAATGTAACGCATTAATAAATAGCTGTGCACGTGGCGGGATATTTTTATCGCGCAAATAAGCTAATACTTGCTCTCTCACCTTGTTTCTAAACTGGTAACGATCTGGCTCAAAATCCCCGTCTAAATTATCGCAACTCACGTTAAATGGATAATTGGCTGCTTGGCAGAATAACCAGTCAAGAGCTTGAGGCTTGATTTCAACTCGTTCAAACTGCTCTTGAGTCACTTGATCTCGCCCATCAGGACAATACCAATAACCATAATCAACCTGCTGACGACGCGCATCCCCAGCAATACACCAATGCGATATTTCATGTAATGCACTCGCGTAAAATCCATGTGCGAAAATGATTTGGTGATAAGGTATCTCTTCACTCTTAGGCAAATAAATTGGCTCGTTATCACCTTTAACTAAACGTGTTTGGTAACTATCGCTAAAACATTGATTAAAAATATCAATTAACTGCTGATAATGATGTGCTGACATTTAAAAATTATCTTTCCTAATTAAAAAGTGCAGAAAACCAAAGTGCAATAGTATCTCCATGATTGTCATGAATGAGTTTGATGCTCATCAAAAAGGAGATAATGACCAGCATTGGTCTAATTAATTTTTGTCCTTTGGTTAACACCAACCCTGCACCTAAGCGAGCACCAATAAACTGCCCGCATAACATAACTAAACCTATGGTCCAAATTACCTGTCCACCAAGAATAAAAAATAGCAAAGAGCCAAAATTAGAGGTGAAATTGAGTAATTTAGCATGTGCCGTCGCCTTTGAGAGATTATAACCAAGTAACATGACATAACCTAAAGCGAAAAAAGATCCCGTTCCAGGACCAAAAACACCATCATAAAAGCCAATACCACCGCCAATAATAGCCCCGAAAGTATAATAACCAAGACGTTGCTTACTATCCTTAGCCCCGATAGATGGTGTTAATAAAAAATAGAGACCGATTGCGATAGTGAGAACAGGTAGCGCTTGTTTTAGTAATTCAGGATTAATAAATTGTACTAACATCGCACCAGAAACAGCACCAATAAAAGTCATAAAAATGGCAAAGCGCTGTGCTTTTAAATCAATGACGCGACGACGAATAAAATAGAGTGTGGCTGAAAAAGAACCGCCCACTGATTGAAGCTTATTTGTTGCCAGCGCTTGTACGGGTGATATTCCCGCAGAGAGCAAGGCAGGAATAGTGATCAACCCACCACCGCCAGCAATAGAGTCAATAAAGCCTGCTAATACAGCAACAAAAAAGAGTAGAAGGTAGATGCCATCTGAAAATAGCCAATCCATTTATCTATCCGAATTATCAGAAATGAGGGGGCGTGTGTTACTGCTTTATTTGATTATTTTAAATAAAAACAGTAACACTATCTGAGCATAGAATAATAAGGCGCTCACACCTTTAAAAACTCATAGCAAACTTACTACAGATTATTCGCTGTATTATTGATGTAAGCTAAGATCACCATTGCATTAATGGAGGAATAACATCACCACATTGACCCCGTTGACGTAACGCATGATCAAGTAACACAATAGCCATCATAGCTTCTGCAATAGGAACAGCTCGGATACCGACACACGGATCATGTCGCCCTTTGGTGATCATATCGACTTCTTCACCTTGTCGATTAAGCGTCTTACCAGCAATAGTAATACTTGAAGTCGGCTTTAAAGCAATATGTGCAATAATAGGTTGACCACTACTAATGCCACCTAATACCCCTCCCGCGTGATTACTGCTAAAACCTTCTTTGGTAATTTCATCGCGGTTTTCAGTCCCTTTTAAGGTCACCACATCAAAACCATCTCCGATTTCAACGCCTTTTACTGCGTTGATGCTCATTAACGCATGAGCCAAATCGGCATCAAGCCTATCAAAAACGGGTTCACCTAATCCTGCAGGTACACCTTCTGCAACCACGGTAACTTTGGCACCTATAGAATTACCCTCTTTTTTTAGCGCTCGCATATATTCATCAAGGGCATCTAGGCGAGAAGGATCTGGGCAAAAGAATGGGTTGGTTTCTACAATTGACCAATCAACTAACTCACAACTAATCGGCCCTAATTGAGATAAGTAACCTTTTACTTCAATACCAAATTTTTGTTTAAGGTATTTTTTGGCAATAGCACCCGCTGCGACACGCATGGCGGTTTCTCGAGCAGAAGAGCGCCCCCCGCCACGATAATCACGTAAACCATATTTCTGTTCATAGGTGTAGTCTGCATGCCCTGGGCGGAATACATCTTTAATTTCGCTATAATCTTGAGAGCGCTGATCCGTATTTTCTATTAATAAACCAATACTGGTTCCCGTTGTTACACCATTAAAAACACCCGATAAAATACGCACTTGATCAGGCTCTCTGCGTTGTGTGGTATAACGTGAAGTTCCCGGTTTACGTCTATCTAAATCAACTTGTAGATCCGCTTGCGTTAAAGGTAGTCCGGGAGGAACACCATCCACAATGCAACCTAACGCTGTGCCATGAGACTCACCAAAAGTGGTTACTCTAAATAATTGCCCGATACTGTTTCCCGCCATCCCTCAATTCCTATCTTATGACTGACTGTGTGATGTTATTAATATGTTATTTGCAACCATAACAATCTACCGTTTCATCACATTGACATCAACGTTTATCGCTAGCAAAGCTATCTGAAAATTCGACAAGTTGCTCACGCGTTAACATAAAGACGCCAATACCTCCCTTTTCAAACTCAAGCCAAGTAAAAGGAACTTCAGGAAATTGTTCGATAAGATGCACCATGCTATTACCGACTTCACAGACAAGAATGCCTTTTTCGCTTAAATAATCAGGTGCTTTTAGTAAAATTTGTCTGGTGATATCTAAGCCATCCACACCAGAAGCCAATGCAAGTTCGGGTTCGATATGGTATTCATCAGGCAAGTCACCCATATCTTCAGCATCAACGTAAGGTGGATTCGTCACGATAATATCGTATGGTGTAGGAACAATTGCCTCAAAGAGATCAGATTGCATTGGATAAACACGATGAATTAAACCATGATTTTCAATATTAAACTCGGCAACTTCTAACGCATCTGCTGAAATATCGACTGCATCGACTTCTGCTTCTTGAAATTCATGGGCACAAGCAATAGCAATACATCCACTGCCAGTACATAAATCAAGGATACGGGTTGGCTCTTGCCCAATCAGTCCAGCAAAATGGTTATTAATCAATTCACCTATGGGAGAACGAGGGATCAAAACACGTTCATCAACATAAAATTCATGTCCACAAAACCACGCTCGATGCGTTAAATAAGGCACAGGAATTTTTTGTTCAATACGAACCTCAATAAGTTGAATGATTTCCATTTTTTCAGAGGTTGTAAGTTTGGTTGATAAAAGAGCATCAGGAATATCTAAAGGAAGAGCCAGTGTAGGTAGAACAAGCTGTAACGCTTCATCCCATGCGTTATCCGTACCATGACCATAATAAATATCTGATGAATTAAACTGACTCATAGCCCAACGTAACATATCTAAGATCGTGCTTAAATCAGCTACGGCTTCTTCTTTTGCTGTGATATCCAAAACTGTTGTCCTCTGACGGATCTGACGAAATAGAAAGTCTGTAGTTTGCCATGAAGATCGTGATAAATCAGCGTTAGATAATAAAAAAAGACAATATTATTAAATTCATCTCGTTTTATCTTTATTACGAAACAAATTCAATATTAGCCAGATAAACCAAATCAATCACACAAGAACCATACAATCAACTAACAAAAAACAAAAAACCAGAACAAATAATTATATTTATCACTTTAACTAGTAATTATAAGAAATCGATCCATACTTATTTACATGTGATTTATTATTGAACTGAACAGTCAGTAATATCAATAACATCTTGTTCTGCAATTGGTTGTTCTGTTTACGATGTTGTTCTCTCAATAATACTTTTTCGATTTATTAGGAGATGAAAATGAGCAGTAAAAAACTAACCCCTGCTGAAGTTAATGATGCACATAAACTCCAAACCCGTCCTCTATCTACCCCTACAGATTTAGCACCTAAAGCAACAAAAGAAGTGAGTGCAGCGATGAATGCTATTCTTGCGGATGTGTTTGCTTTATATCTAAAAACAAAGAACTTCCACTGGCATGTGAGCGGTCCTCATTTTCGTGACTATCATCTAATGTTAGATGAACAAGGTGATCAGCTCTTTGCCATGACAGATCCTATTGCCGAGCGTGTACGTAAAATTGGTGGCATGACATTACGCTCTATAGGCCAGATCTCAAAAATGCAACGTATTAAAGATAATGATGCTGAATTTGTTGAGCCTTTAGATATGTTAGCTGAGCTATGTCAAGATAATCAATTACTTGCAGCAGAACTGAGAAAAGCACATGTTGTCTGTGATGAAAATAACGATATCTCTACCGCAAGCTTAATTGAAAATTGGATCGATGAAACAGAGCGTCGTACTTGGTTCTTATTTGAAGCTTGTCGACGTGCAGAAACATCAGGGCACTAATTAATCTATTTGCTAGCTATGTGACTATTTTGGCAGGGATCCCCCCTGCCTTTTTTGTTTCATCTATTTAACAATAGTTTTTTATCTCCCCTTATATTTAAGGTACTATTATTTATAGATATAGATGATAGCAATGATGAAGAACGCTAAAAATGAACAAAAAATTCATATTACCTCCTTCAGAAATAGAATTATTTCAGGAGATGATAAAAGGCACCAAAAAGCTCCCACAAGATAAAATACGCCACCAAACACCGCGAAAAAAAGTGACTCATTATCCAACAGAGCGATTACAGCAAGAGCAAATAGATGCTTCTTACTATTTCTCCGATGAGTTTCAACCTAACTTGGCAACAGAAGGCCCGATGCGTTATTTAAGAGAAGGGGCAAATGCGTACGAGCTAAAAAAATTGCGTCGTGGTGATTATGTACCAGAGTTTTTTTTAGATTTACATGGATTAACACAATTAATCGCCAAACAAGAAATTGGTGCTTTAATCGCGGCCTGTAGAAGAGAGCATGTGTATTGTGCCTGTATTATGCATGGGCATGGTAAACATATTTTAAAACAGCAAACCCCTCTTTGGTTAGCTCAACACCCTGATATTATTGCTTTTCATCAAGCACCAAAAGAGTGGGGAGGAGATGCTGCACTATTGCTGTTAGTCGAAAATGATGATATTGCGCGTCGTTAACATCACCGAATAAATCAGAACAATATAAATAACATATAGACTTTATCCGGTAATTTGTTTTAAGTTTGCTGGGGAGACTTGCCACAGCAATTTCCCCGAGCCTGTTGATAAATCAAAATCAACACAAGCAATCGTTGAGGTTGAAAACATCGGTGCACTCACTGTTGGACAAAGCTCTGCCACGACATACCCCACTAAAGGTAGATGTGATATAACTAGAATATTGTGATATCCCACTTCCCCTAATGCCCTTAAATAATGAGCAATATGATCAGGATTGCCCCCAGGAATAAGCCCTTCATCGGTTTCTATCTTAGCGGGTAATACTAAGCCTTGTTGCACAACATTCAGTGTTTGTTGTGCCCGCAAATAAGGACTGACTAAAACATAATCAATACTATGCTCTTGCTGTGTCATCCAATTCGCCATGGTTAATGATTCATATTCACCACGCTCTGTTAAAGATCGTAGTGCATCACTAGGCGCATCAAAAGTAGCCTCACCGTGGCGCATAATAAAAATTTGCATAATCAATATAAACCTATTTTGTTGTTTTCATTTCTAAGGGGATCAATACATAAAGCAAGTAAGAATAACAAATATCTAATTTTGACCAAAAGCCCCTAACAAATAATACGCTATTTTATCCAGTAAATTTGCTCTATTTGGTATATTTTAACACCAAAAAATTATATTTAATCTCTTATTAAAACAAACTGTCTTTAGAATATACCATTGGCGTTTATTATCCCCCAAAAACACTTTTCACTCAGCTATCATTAATATTTATGAGCCGATTTTTCATTAATAATAACACCTTGTTTAATCAGAGCTTAATTTAGCGAAAAACGCCGTAAACCCTCGCCCAATGAGTGAACTGCATCTCAATTATATAGGTACAAAAAAAGGCGCATAAGCGCCTTAATCATCCTTTCTACTCATTGCATTATAGAATAGATAGTTAGCTATAGAATCGTTCATTTAACTTGGCCATTGCCGCTAATCGCTCACATGGCTGGAACTTTTCACCGTATTTTTCAGTTAATTGATTAAGCTTATCGACTATTTTTGTTGTTCCCATACTATCTATATACCGGAATGGTCCACCAAAGAAGGGAGGAAAACCAATACCGAAAACAGCACCAATATCACCATCCCTAGGTTGTTGAATAATGTTTTCATCTAAACAACGAACAGCTTCATTAAGCATAAGCAATAAACAACGTTCGGTTATTTCTGAAGCCGATAACTGATTTTTAGGTTTAACCTGTAATAAGCGATAAATCATCGGATCTGCACGCTTTTTATTTTTTCCTAAAGAGAAAGGTAAGGTATGCTGATTATAGAGATAAAAACCACGACCGTTTTTACGCCCTTTTCTGTCATCCGCAATAATCGCATCCACCGCGGGAGGAGATGCAAAACGCTCACCAAACTCATTGACTAAAATAGGCGTTATTTTAGTACCAATATCAATTCCCACTTCATCTAAAAGTTGAATGGGGCCGACTGGAAAGCCAAATTGAACTAATGCTTTGTCAATATTCTCTATCGTTTCCCCTTCAACCAAACAGGTTAAGGCTTCACTAATATAAGGGGCGAGAATTCGATTGACATAAAAACCGGGTTTATCTCCTACCACAATGGCAACTTTGCCTTGTTTTTTAGCAAAAGCAACGGTTGTGGCGATTGTCTTAGCATCCGTTTTTTCATGAGGGATCACTTCAACTAAGGGCATTTTTTCAACGGGACTAAAATAGTGCAGCCCAATTATTTTTTCTGGATATTGTGCTTTTTCAGCAATTTTATGGATAGGAAGAGAAGAAGTATTTGAAGCAAAGATGATCTTGCCTTCACCTAAGGCTTCAATATCAGCCACCATTTTTTGCTTTAAAGCCAAATCTTCAAAAACAGCTTCGACAATAAGGTCTGTTTGATGGAAACCGCTATAATCCAATGTCCCTGATAATAACCCCATTTGTCGTTGGCGTTCACGAGCAGAGAGCCGTTTTTTCTTGACCTTAGTTGATAACGCTTTCCAACTATAGTTAAGTGCCTGCGCAATACCTTTATCACTAATATCTTTAATTCTAACGGGTAAATTACCTTTTGTTGCTGTCACAAAAGCAATACCGCCCCCCATTAATCCCCCACCTAAAATACCTATATGGTGTAAGTTATCTGGCTTTGCAGATGATCCTGTTTCATTTTTCAATGCTGTTGAGGCAAAAAAGAGATGCCGTAATGCAGATGAAACCGGGGTCATGGCTAATTCACCAAACGCATTAGCTTCTTCTTTAAAACCTGTTTGAATATCTTTCTCTAAGCCTCGTTCAATAACGTGAAGAATACGCTCTGCCGCTGGGTAATGACCTTTGGTTTTAGCTAAAGTGCGCTTTTTAGCTTGATCAAAGAGGATATTTCTTCCTAATGTAGTATTTGCCCAAAAACGCTCCATAATAGTCTGTTTTTTACCAGCTTTTTTAGCTATTAAAATCCATTGGGCTGCAACATCTAATAAAATAGCTTGTGGTACAACGTCATCAACTAAGCCAAGCTTGAAAGCCCGTTTGGCATTAATTTGTCGTCCAGTTAAAATCATATCTAAGGCGGTCGTAACCCCTATTAAACGTGGTAATCTTTGGGTTCCCCCCGAACCTGGTAGTAATCCTAATTGAACTTCCGGAAGGCCTAAACGTGTTTTACTGTTATCGGAGCAAATTCGCCCATGGCAGGCTAATGCTAGTTCTAATCCCCCACCTAAACAGGCGCCATTGATGGCTGCGGCGACAGGCAAAGGATAATTTTCTAATTGAGTAAAAAGATCTTGTCCTGCTTTTGCTAATGCAGTGGCCTCTTCTTTGGTTTTGCAATCTGCAATCATTGATATATCAGCACCAGCAATAAAATTATCAGGTTTACCTGAGGTGATAATTAATCCTTTTACACCTGAATGTTGCTGAGCCTGTTTTAATACATTTTGAAACTGTTCAACAAAAGCAGCTTTCAGTGTATTGACCTTTTCATCTACAACATTAATAGTGATAATTCCGACCTTATCGGGACGCACTGAAAACTGGAATACCGGTGATTTCTCAGATGAGGTTTGTATCCTTTGTTGAGTCGCCATTATTCCACCTCCAAAATCATCGCTGCACCCAATCCGCCCGCAGCACAAGCTGTTGTTAAACCAAAGCCACCACCTCGGCGTTTCAGTTCATGTAATGTTTGAGTCACCATTCTCGCCCCTGTTGCAGCAAAGGGGTGTCCATAAGCAATAGAGCCACCAAGAACATTGAATTTATCCATATCAACTTCACCTATTGCTTTTGACAGTCCAAGTTGCTCTTGAGCAAATTTATCACTTGCAAATAAGGTTAAGTTACTCAAAGTTTGAGCCGCGAAAGCTTCATGCATATCTATTAGTGTTAAATCACTCAAAGTAAGGCCGGCTCTTGATAGTGCTAACGGAGTCGCATAAGAAGGCCCCAGTAACATATCTTTCCAGACATCAATGGCGGTAAAAGCATAGCTACGCAGATAACCTAAAGGTTGATAGCCTAAACTTTTGGCAACAGACTCTTTCATCATTAGCACAGCAGCAGCACCATCCGTAAGGGGCGTACTATTAGCCGCTGTCACACTACCGTGGCGCCTATCAAAGGCAGGCTTCAGTTTTGCGTAAGAATCAAGTACAGAATTTTTGCGGATATTATTATCTTGATGAAAACCTGATTTATAAGGTGGGAAAAATGCCGTCATAACTTCGTCATTTAATTTTCCCATTTCCCACGCTTTGGCCGCTAATTGATGGGAGCGATGAGCTAATTCATCTTGCGCAACTCTTGAAATATGATAAGTCTTAGCCATCTGCTCAGCAGTATCCCCCATACGTAAACCTGTGGAATACTCAGCCACTGCGGGTGCAACGGGTAGCAGATCACCAAAGCGTAGTTGACTTAAATAACTAAGCCGTTGCCCTAATGTTTTCGCTTTACTTAAACTGAGTAAAACATCGGCTAATTTTTTACTCACGCCAATCGGTAATACAGAAGATGAATCTGCGCCACCAGCAATACCCACTGAAACATGACCTGCCAACATACTTTCAGCCACATTAGCAATAGCCTGAAAACTCGTTGCACAAGCACGGGTTACACTATAAGCATCTGTTTTTACACTTAGCCCTGCGCTAAGTACAATTTCGCGGGCAATATTCGGTGCGGCAGGCATTTGTACTACTTGACCAAACACCAGTTGATCAATAATTTCAGGAGGAATTTCATTACGGATCACTAATTCTTGTACAACCGAGCGCCCCAGCTCAACCGCAGGGATCCCCCGATAAGCGGTTGCTTGTTTAGCAAATGGGAGACGCAATCCACTGACAATCGCAACACGATCTTTTATGGTACTGCTCGCTGATGACTTCATAACGACTCCTGACAAAATGAATTCCTAACACCAAAGAGGTCTGACCTGATTAATAGAGTTAACAAAATTTTCACTTATCAGAAACATCATTTTATAAGAAGTGGGAGTTAGCGCTCATTATTTCATTCAATTAGCTGTAACTCGAAGAAAACAATAAAAGGAAGGGATAAATAATGATAAAAAATAAAAAAGGCTACTGAATTTCAATAGCCTTGAAGAAGTTTAATTTCAAAGGATTAACGTAATCCTAATTGGAAGATCAGATTTTCTGCTTCACAAGAGAAAGTAAAATCAGCGGTTAATTGAACGCCACCTTCGACATCAGCAAATTGATGTTTAATTTGGCAAGGTTCAGATGCAGTGGCATTAGCTTTAGCTGTTAGCTCATTTAACATCGCTTCAGCTTGAGCCTTATCGGCAAAAACGTGCTGATAAGATGCGGTACAATTTTTGTTGTCGATAATAGTACCAACATCAACACAACAACAAGCAGCTGTTTCTTCTGCATTACAACGATTAATTGCGTCTGCCATTTTAGTCTCCCAACAAAAGAAGTGTTAATTATCTATCATAATAGCAAAAAAATAAAATAACCTGCGTTAGCTCAAATTAACCTACAATTTTACAAAAAAAATTGATTTTACTGTTTGTTTAATAAACAAAACCATCTTTATTGGCATTTAATGTAAAATTAATGTTAACCAAATCCCAAATTTTAAATCAAAATGGAAATATATATAAAACAAACTTGCAACATTACCACTATTCATCTTTATACTTAAGCAACTGGTCTGATTTGTCATAACGACAACCGCACCTAAAATCCAGCGCTTCTAATCAGAAGTTACTTATTTAAAAAATTATGAGGGTTTAGGTCATGAACCGTAAAAACCTGTTTACTCGCACAGCTCTCGCTGCCATTGTAGGAACACTTTCCTCTTATGCAAGCGCTGCCGGTTTTCAGTTAAATGAATATTCAACTTCAGCACTAGGTCGTGCTTTTTCAGGAGAAGGCGTTATTGCAGATGATGCGAGTGTAGGTAGTCGAAACCCTGCCGTATTGACCATGTTTGATCGTCCTGAGTTTTCCGTTGGTGCTATCCATATTAATCCCAGTGTTGATATTAAAGGTAAATCTCCACTCTCTGGCGCCAGCACTAATGCCGGCGATATCGCCCCAAGTGCTTTAGTCCCCAATATTCACTTTGTTGCGCCTATCAACGATAAATGGGCAATTGGTGCATCAGGTACTACTAACTTTGGTTTAGCTACCGACTTTAAAAAAGATTACCCAGCAGGTTTAATTGGCGGTAAAACTGATTTAAAAACCATGAACTTAAATTTAAGTGCAGGTTATCGAGTTAATAAACAATTTAGTGTCGGTTTAGGCTTAAATGCACTCTATGCTGATGCTGAAATTACTCGCCATGTGGGTGAAGCTGGTAAACTATTGGGTGGTGCCTTATCCCAAGATCCTAAATATCAGGAATTAGGCCGTTATTTATCAGGCTTATCACCAAGTGATCGTTTTGCACAATTAAAAGGAGATGCTTGGGGCTTTGGCTGGAATGCCGGTTTATTATATGAGTTTGATGAAGATAACCGTATCAGCTTCACTTATCGCTCTAAAGTAAAAGTGAAATTTAAAGATGGTGAGTACCAAAGTGATATCCGCTCATTACCCGCACTAGAAGGTATG